>CATIYU010000187.1 GCA_949739085.1 uncultured Eubacteriales bacterium
CTACCCCCACGCCGCCGCCTGCGCCACCCCTACCAAACTCACCGCCACCCAGCTCAAGGGCCGGGAGAAGGACCAGGAGATTGCCGAACATACCGTCCAGCCCTACGTGCGGCGGAGCTTTTCCGCCCCCCGGTTCCTCTCCGGCCAGAGGCCCCTGACGGCGGACCAGCGGGGTACGGCGGTCCACCTGGCTATGCAGTACCTGCCCCTGGACGGCAGCGCGGCGGACACCGTGGCGGACCTGGTCCGGCGGCGGCTGCTGACGCCGGAGCAGGCCCAGGCCGTGGACCCAGCCGCCCTCCAGCGGTTTCTCGACTCCCCGCTGGCGGCGGAGCTGCGGCGGGCGGACCGGGTGGAGCGTGAGTTCCGGTTCAGCTTGCTGGCCCCCGCCCAGGACTACTACCCCCAGCTGGGGGAGGAGCAGGTGCTCCTCCAGGGGGTGGTGGACCTCTTCGCCGTGGCGGATGGCAGGATCACAGTGGTGGACTTCAAAACCGACTATGTGACTAGTCAGGACTTGCTGGATAAAAAAGTGGAATACTACCGTCCCCAGCTGGAGGCATACAGCGCGGCGCTGGAGAAAATCTGGGAGCTGCCGGTGGTCCGGCGGGTGCTGTACTTCTTCCACACCGGCCAGGCGGTAGAGGTATAAAAGAGCGGCGTCCGGAGAAAAATCCGGACGCCGCGCCTTTGTTCAGCTGCCCACGCCGGAGAAGCCGAAGCCCTCCTTTACGTTAAAGAGACCGTAGCAGTTGAGGGTATCGGAGACGTCCAGCTTGAACCGGACCCAGTTGAGGAACTCCTCTGGCAGGTCCGCCACTGGCGCGCTGGGGAGGTAGAGCAGCACCTCGTCCGCGCTCTCCAGGCCGTAGGGGGTGGAATTGACCCAGCGGACGCCGTCCTCGTCAATGAATTCCTGACCGGCCTCGTCTACCAGTGTCAGGGATTCCAGGGTCATGGAGTATGTATAGTCATTTACCCGCACCGGGGCGGAGAATGTCCCGTAGAACTGGCAGGAGTAGATGGTGGAGAGGTAGCCCTCGCCGCTCTCCCCCATATTGGAGTCATTGTAGAGACCGGTGAAGGTCCCGTCCGCACCGATCTTCAGCTCCGTGGACCAGGCCCCGGCCCCGCTGGAGAAGTCGAACCACTCCGGCAGGGAGGCCAGGATATTTTCCGCCTCCTCCGCCTGGATGCACCGGACGATGCAGTCGAAATCGTACTGCCCGCTCTCGCACTCAATATGCATGGTAACAGTCGCTGTGCCGGGGGCCGCAGCGGTGACGTCCCCGGTCGTTTCATCCACGGACGCCACCGCCGGGTCGCTGGAGGCGTAGGACCCGGCGTAGACGCCGGGCACGCCCCGGGCGGAGAGCCGGAAGGTCTCCCCCACGCGGAGGGTTACGTCGGAGTGGCTGGCAGTCACCGGGCCGCTCTCGCCCACATCCTCCTGGTCGTCCCCGGTGCTCTCCGGGTCCGGCAGCAGGGGCTTATTGTCCTCCTCCCCAGTATTCTGGTCCGGTGGAGGCTCCTGGTCCTCCAGGTCTCCGCCGGGCTCCTGACCGCTGGGCTCCGAGGTGTTCTGAGGGCTGCCGGGGGCGCCAGCGCCGTCCTCTTTCCCGCAGGCGGACAGGGAGAGGAGCAGGGCGGCTGTTATAAGCAGTACCATCCATTTTTTCATGACTGGGATTCCTCCGTATTTTTATAGTATGACTACTGCGCCAAAAAGACGGCGTCGGCATCCCGAATAAAATTTTCCACGCTGTAGCAGACGAAAATCATGTCCATGCCATTCTCCTCCGCGTACTGGGCCACGCCTGTGCGGTAGTAGCGCAGGTCCAGCAGATGAATCTCGGAGAACTGCTGGCTGAGGAAGGGGGCCAGGCTGTCGCTGTAGCTGTCCCGCACCACTAGCAGCTTGCCAAGCGGCGCGCCGGGGTTGCGGACGATATAGAGGGGGGCGTTGCCGCCCAGGAAGGAGGCGTATTTGTCCTTCTCCGCCAGGAAGCTGTCCACGTAGAGCCCGTGGGTCTGGCCGCCGTGGACGTCCTCCACGGACACGCTTCCCGCCGGGACATACCGCTCAATGGTATCCGGCTGGAGCCAGTGAATACCGGAGGTGGAGTAGAGGGTGCCGTAAAAGTCCCGGGAGACGGTCTCCGCCTGGCCCAGGGGCGCGGGGGGTTCTCCCATGGCCTCCATCAGGGCGGCGTAGCCGTAGTAGGCCCCCAAGCTGGTCCAGTGGTGGTCCGTGCGGTAGTAGATGGGCTCTCCGGCGTGGGCGGCCAGGGCCCCGGCCATGTCCACCCAGATTCCCCCCGACTCTCTGGCCCGCTCCAGATAGGCCAGCTGGTCAAAGGAGGCCGCGCCCTCCGGCAGCTTCTCCCGCCAGATCTCCGCCGCTGTGGGGATAAGGCCCACATAGACGGGCAGGTCCGTTTTCTCCGTCAGTTCGTGGAGAAAATCCAGATTCCGGTCCCCCCGGCTGGCGTCGGAGACCTTGGAGATGAGGGTGTCCCCGCAGAGGTAGACCCCGTGGAACTCCCGCTTGCCCAGCAGCCGTTCGTACCGGGTTTTTAGGCCCATCCAGCTGTCCCGGAGGGGAAACTGGTCCGCTAGATACGTCTCCAGTCCGGCGGTATAGCTGCCGTCCGCCAGGGTGGACCAGGAGAAGGCGGGCAGCTGCTTTAGGTTCCGGTTTTCCACCGGGGAGAAGGTCCGGTCCGGCAGCAGCAGATGCAAAAGTCCGAGCCCCGCCAGAAACAGGCAGAACAGCGCCGCAGTAACGCGCTGGGCGGTTTTTGTCATGGAAGCGCCTCCTTACAGAAAATATAGCAGGTTATTCTACGGTTGTCAACTAAAAACGGAAGTAGAGGAAGGGGTTGTAGCTGGCGTCCACCAGGGACGCGGTGCACAGGACCAGCGCCCCCAGCACCAGCAGGGGCGTCAGCGTGGACTGCCAGCGCTCCCCCAGCCGCCGCCACAGGTCCCGCGCCAGGGGAGTGGAGCCAACGGCCAGGATCACCAGCAGCGGAAGGTAGCTGCGCAGAAGGTAGAAGTCCACAGGGGCGGACAGTCCGCCGCCGCCAAAAAGAGCCGCGAAATATACGCCCAGCCTGCCCATGTCCTCCACCGCGAAGAGGGCCCAGCCCAGCAGCACCACCACCATGGCGTAGCCGTGCTGCAAGGCCCGGGGGAGCTTCTCCAGCCAGGGGCCCAGAAACAGCCGCTCCGCCAGCATCCACAGGGCGTAGTACAGCCCCCACAGCAGAAAGTTCCAGCCCGCGCCGTGCCAAACGCCGGTGAGGACCCAGACAATCAGAATGTTGCGTACCCACTTGGGCCGGGAGACCCGGTTCCCCCCCAGGGGGAAATAGACGTACTCCCGGAACCAGGTGGTCATGGAGATGTGCCACCGCTTCCAGAATTCCACCACCGAGCGGGCGATATAGGGGTAGTTGAAGTTCTCCAGGAATTCAAAGCCCAGCATCCGCCCCAGACCGATGGCCATATCACTATAGCCGGAAAAATCAAAGTAGAGCTGGAAGGCGAAGGCCAGCAGCCCCAGCCAGGAGAGCAGGAGGGTCAGCTCCCCGCTGTCCCTGGCGGCCTCCCAGAGCTGGCCCGCGGCGTTAGCCAGCAGGACTTTTTTCGCCAGCCCCACCGCGAAGCGCTGGACGCCGGAGACGAATTTCTCCAGGGTCTCCTTCCGGAACCCCAGCTGCTCCGCCACGGTTTTGTACTGCACCACCGGCCCCGCGATGAGCTGGGGGAAGAGGGTGACGTAGGCGCCGAAGGTGACGATGTTCCGCTGGACCGGGGCGTCTTGGCGGTAGACGTCGATGGTGTAGCTCATGGTCTGGAAGGTGTAGAAGCTGATGCCGATAGGCAGCGGCAGGCCCAGCAGGGGCAGGGAGAGCCCCGTAAGGGCGTTGACGTTGGCAGCGAGGAAGTCCCAGTATTTGAAGAAAAAGAGGATGGCCAGGTTGCAGACCACCGACGAGGCCACCGCGCACCGGGCCAGGCGGTCCCGGCTCCGCCAGCGCTCCACCAGGCGGCCGTGGGTGTAGTCCACGGCGATGGAGAGGAGCATGATAACGATATAGACCGGCTCTCCCCAGCCGTAGAAAAAGAGGCTCAGCAGCATCAGGCACAGGTTCCGCAGTTTCAGGGGGACGGTTTTATAGACGGCCAGCGTCACAGGCAGGTAGAAAAAGAGAAACGGCAGGCTGGAAAAAACCACAGGCAGTCTCCTTTCCGGATGTTGAAAAGGGAAAACCGCGGCAGAGAAGCCGCGGCTTTCCAGATTGCTCAGGCGAAGAGGGCGTTGAAAGCGTCTGCCGCCTGGGACTGCTCGTTGCTGGCGCAGATGAGGGCCACAACGTTGCCCTGAGTGATGATCTGGGCCTTTTCCCAGCTCTCCACAGTCGCGGGATAGAACGCGCCGGCCTCGATCTGATAGTCAATGCGGGCCTGAAGGATGTCCTTGGCCGCCTGCACATCGCTGGCGTTGGCGACCTCCACCAGGGCGAACTCAAACGCTACCGAGCTGATCATAGCGGTCTTAATGACCAGCTGCTTGGTCTCCAGGGCGCCCAGGCCCGGGTACATCTGCTCCACCGCGTCCCCCTCCACGTCGCCCATGGCGGGGGTGTTGTCCTCGGCCAGGGTGGACATAAAGTCCTCGTAGTACTTGGCGAGGTCAGGGGCCTCCTTCTGCTGGGACTGGTCCGGCTGTCCCTGATTGCCGCCGCAGGCGGCCAGGGAGAGGGTCAGGGAGAGAAGGAGCAAAAGGGAAACTATTTTTTTCATCATTACCTCCAAAGGAATTTTGTAATCTGCCCGGTAAACCGGAGCAGCATATTAGACGCTCGTTATTGGAAAAGGTTCCACAGGATGCAAAAATTTATTCATGAAAATTGGGCGGCAGTTTCCGGACGCCGGAAAAATAGGGTCTACAGCTTGGTGATATGTACGCCGGCCGCCCGCAGCATCAGCTTTTTCGTGCCCACGCCGTCAAAAGCCACCTCCACCAGAGCGTCGTTGCCCATGGGCCGGACGGAGAGCACCATGCCCTGGCCGAAGGTGCGGTGCCGGATGGCGTCCCCCTTCTCCAGGGAGGGGAGGTCCGCCGCCTGGGTGGCCTTGGGTGCGGTGAAGCCCGGGTCCCGCACAGGGCGGGGAGGCCGGCGGGTCCGGGAAATGCCGGGACCGTGGGCCGGCTTTGCGCCGCCCTCTCCGCTGAACCCGCCGCCGCCAAAGC
>CATIYU010000188.1 GCA_949739085.1 uncultured Eubacteriales bacterium
CACTGAAATTCTTGAAGCTGCTGGTGGTTCAGGCTTGTTTCCTCCATATAGTCCTCCTTGCCGGCGGCGTCAATCTGATAGACGAAAAGGCCGCCTTACAGGCGTATGCCCAGGCAGCCTTTTCCCTATTGCTATCTGTTGTTTCCCGTCCTTTTTCCCTTTTAGACTATCCTATCTCCTTCTCTTTGTCAAGGGTATACCTCCTTAATTCATATGGTATACTTCAAACAAAAGTTCCGATTTAGTTGACACACCTACCGTCAAAAGTCTGACGGCCGGCCATCCGGCTTTTGTTCTTGCTATCGTAAGTAGGAAATGCTATAATAGTTGCGCCCAAAACAAAACTATTTGGAAAGAGATTGAGAACATCATGCCTTCATTAAGTGATCTTTTCCTTGGATTTTTGGACAGCCTGACAGGACATTTGGCGCTGGCAGTCTATCTGCTGGCGGTAACAGGCGAGCGCGCGATCTGGAGGCGGCTGAAAAAATTACCGCTTCTGGTTCTCTCCCCGCTCAGTTATATTCTGCTCTCTGTTGGACTGTATACAATTCCGGAATTGAGGATGTTCCAATATTACATCAGCTCTTTCAGCAATCTTCTCCTGTGCGCTTTATGGGTATGGTGGACATGGAGATGGGGGTTCTGGCAGTCCTTTGCCGCCACATGTATGGCGGGGATTTTCCAGGTGGCGGACGCAACTGTGTCCATGATGGTCCCACTTCCATTTACCGCGGCAGCCGGACTGCACCTGGGACTCAGTATTGCCGTTTCCCTGCTGCTGTACAAGCTGCGGTTCGGAACGTGGTTTCGCCTGCTGCTGGACAACAATTCCGCGCCGTGGCGGACAGCCCTGCTGCTGTTTGCTCTGGAGACGGCCATGGAGATGCTTCTCCGGCTGGCATCCGGCATTCAGAGCCGCTTCCTGACATTCTACTACCTGCTGGTGGTGGTGATGGTACTGCTGATAGCCGTGCTGGTGGTCCACCTGGCCCAGCGGTTCAGCGCCGCCCGGAAAATACAGGCCCAGCAGGATGTAATCGCCCAACAGCGGCTCTACGAGCAGGACCTGGAGGTAATCCGCCGCGAGGTCCGCGCCTTTCGCCACGACTATAAAAATCTTCTGGCGGGCCTGTCCCGGCAGGGGGAGGAGGGACTGCGCCAGACCCTGTCCGAGCTGGACGCCGGGTTTGACCTGCGGCTTGGGAGGAAAATCCAGACATCCACCCAAATCGGTAATTTACAGATTCCGGAGGTTCGGAGCCTCCTCTTAAGCAAACTCACCGTTATGCGGGAGAAGGGGGTGGAGTGCCGTCTGGAAGCGCTTTATCCGGTTACGGCTGTGGATATGGATATATGGGACTTCGTCCGCTGCCTGGGCATTCTGATAGACAACGCTGTGGAGGCCGCGCTGGACGCGGAACAGCCCTGGGTGGAGATCGTGCTGCTGGCGCGGGACGGCGGGGTGTTTCTGCGGGTATCCAATCCCTATTCAAATACCATTGAGCCGGGAAAGCTGTGGAGCTGCGGTTGGTCCACCAAGGGGGAGGGCCGGGGCGTGGGCCTGTCCAGCTACCAGCATATTCTGGAGGGCCACCCCAACGTCTCTCCCTGCACCAGTTGGGAGAACGGCGTATTTGTCCAGGAGCTGACCGTAGGGGGCAGACTATGATCAGCATTTATCTTTGCGACGACGACGATGCTGTCCGCCACCAAATCCAGACCGCCCTAGAGTGGAAGATCTTTGTTGAAAATTATGATATGAAGGTTATATGCAGCGCCGCCAGCGCGCAGGAGCTGCTGGACGCGGTGGAGCAGGGCGGGCAGGGCGTCTACTTCCTGGACGTGGAGCTGAAGGACGGAGAATGGGACGGCTTCCGGCTGGGGCGGGAGCTGCGGCGGCGGGACCCCCGCAGCACGTTGGTCTATATCACCAGCTACGGCGACCTGGCCTGGCGCACCTTCCAGTATCATCTGGAGGCGTTTGACTACATTGTGAAGGGAGCGGAGCCAATTGGACCTCCAGCGGCAAGGTGCCTGGATGAGATCCACGCGCGCCTGCTGGCAGAGCGTCAGGCTCCGACAGAGATGTTCACCCTGCGGACGGGAGACATTGTGCGCCATGTCCCCCTGCGCGACATCCTCTTTTTTGAAACCGCCTCCGTCCCCCACCACGTCTTTCTCTACACGTCCGGCAGCCGCATGGACTTTTTAGGCAGCCTCAACCAGCTGGAGGTTCAGCTGGGGGCGCAATTTATCCGCACGCACCGGGCCTATCTGGTCGCGGCAGACAAGATTGAAGCGGTGGACTTGAAGCACAACAGGCTGTGGGCTGGCGGCCATGAGTGTCTGCTTTCCCGGGCCGGGAAGGCGGAGCTGCGCAAGAAAACGGGAGGAACCCTGTGAGGGTCCCTCCCGTTCCATTTAGGAAATTTTGCTGTTTATTCAGGAAATTTGAACCACAAGGCCCCGTTTATGTGGTATGTTTGCTATCGCAAACGGCAGAACGGGGAAGGAGGTGGAACATATGGCAAAAGACCGTTTTGTGGAGGTCTACTCCCAGGGCGTCCTTAACGTGGCAAAGATTATCGTTGATACGGAAACAGGCGTGAACTACCTGCTGGGATCCCATGGAAAACAGCAGGGAACTGGGCTGACTGTTTTGGTCGGCCAGGATGGCAAGCCTGTCGTCACCCCCGTCAAGTAAAGGCGGCCGTACAAATCAAGAGCAGAGGGACGAAATATGAAATCAAAAGTTACCTTAAAGGAAATTGTCGGGACAAAAATTATTTACGCGGTGCTCCTTGCCGTCTACTACTGGATGTGGGCAAGACGGGATTGGCATGGTTATTATGACGTAATCCAACATGGGGTTGTCATATTCACCATTCTATTTTTTATCTTGCAGGCAGGCCGTATTCGGAAGTACCGTAAAGAGGAACAGGACGAGCGGGCAATGCAAGCTCTGCGCAGGGCCGACGCGATTGGATTAAAAATAATGGCGGCCGCCGCTGTTATCATTGCCTTTGCGTGCGCTGTCGCGTTCATAGACGGAAGAGTAGCGGGCTATGCCCTCGTTGGAACGCTCCTGGTCATAGCGGTATTGCGATTCATACTGTTTTGCCTGATGACCAACGGAGAAGCTCAGTAGGGCCCTTAGAGTAAAGCCGGCGGGGCTCCCGGCGGAAGCGCCGCCTCCGGCTGACTTGTAAAGAAGCTCTATCTATTCTGGACGGTGTAGCTGTAGCTGCGCCGTCTTTTTCACTGTTTTGCAGATCTTCCCGGAACAGCTCCGGCGCTTCAGCAAGAAACGCATCTTTTCATGGGGCTACTCCTCCTCCGCAGTCAGCTTCCCATCGCGCATATGGAGCACAGCATCCGCCGCCGCAGACACCGCCGGGTCGTGGGTCACGATAATCACACAGCGCCCCTCATCCCGTGCCAGCGTGCCCAGGATGGAGATGATCTTCTCCGTGTTCTCCGTATCCAGATTGCCCGTGGGCTCGTCCGCCAGGATAATCTCGCTGCCTGCGGCCAGGGCCCGGGCGATGGCCACCCGCTGCTGCTCCCCGCCGGAGAGCATGTTTGGCATCCGGGCCAGCTGGTCCTCCCTCAGCCCCACCGCCAGCAGCTTTTCCCGCGCCAGGGCGTCCGCCTCTTTCCGCGGCGCCTTGCGCAGATAAAGGGGATACGCCCCGTTTTCCAGCACTGTCAGGTGGTAAAAGAGGTTGAAATTCTGGTAAATCACCGACACATGCTCCAGCCGGTAGCTGTCCCGGTCCAGCTGGTCCGTGGACGTCCCCTGGTAGCACACGCTGCCCCGGGAGGGCACGTCCAGTCCCGCCAGCAGGGACAGCAGGGTGGTCTTGCCGCTGCCGGAGGCCCCCACAATGGCGTACAGCCGCCCCATCTCGAACCCGGCGCTGACGCCGCTGACCGCCCGCACAGTCTGATAGGCGTTGCGGTACTCGTATTCCACCTGGTCCACTGTCAAGATCGCCATGGCTATTCCTCCGTTTTCATCAGTTTCATCACATTCACCCGGGTCATGCTCTCCACGGCCACCGCCGCGCCGGCCCAAAACACCGCCAAACTTGCCCCGGCCCAGACCAATGCGCCGCCGGAGAGTCCGCCCTCCAGCAAGACCCCCGCCAGGCCGCCCAGCACCGCCCCCGCCGCCGTCAACAGCACATACTCCTCAAACACCATCAGGAACACCCGCCCCCGCTTCATACCTAGGGAGCGCATCACCGCGAACTCCCGGACCCGGCCACGAGTGGTGAGGTAGGCGGCGAAGAAGCTGATCCCGCCACACAGCGCTATCAGTACCGGCAGCAGCATCCGCAGCAGGGAGAGGTTGGCCTGGAACTCCCCCATCGCCGCCAGATAGGTTTCGTCCTGCACCAGGACGCCATAGGTGATGGAGCCGCCGGTATTGGAGAGCTTTGGCTCCACGAAGGTCTCAAAAATGGCGGCTTTGCACTCGTCCAGCCGGGCGTTGTCCCCGATATCGAAGGAGCAGCTCTCCACCAGGAACGCCTCGGAGAGCCCCTCCTGCCGCTGGACGTAGAAGGGACACCAGATCACGTCCCCCGGCCCGCCGGAGACAGTTCCGATGACCTGGAGGTCCACCGGCATCCCGTCCTCCGCCGCTGCGGTCACATAGAGCGCCCCATCCGGCCCCGGCCGGGCTTCCAGGCCCTCCGGAACCAGGCACACCCGCTGGTCCGTGCGGAACACGGTCTCCTCCCACCCCTCCTGGAGCTCAATGGAAGCCCCCTCCACGGCGGACAGTGCGCTGTCGGAATCAAAGCTTAAGATCCGCCGCAGTTCCATATCCGCTGGTTCCTGCAAAGGCATGGCGGCCAGAGTCCGTACATCCCGCACATACTCGTCCAGATAGCAGCCCCGCTCGTGGCGCATCCCCATCAGCATGTCCACAAAGGCCGAGATCATCCCCAGATTGCTGCTGTTCTGCCCCTGGGCACTGGTGACCACACACTGGATTCGGGCGTTCTGCTCCAGCTCCGCCATGGCAGCCTCCTGCCGCGCGGACAGGCTGTATAGCGCTGCCGAGGCGAACACCCCCAGCGCAGCCACGGCCATCAGCAGGGCGCTGCTGCCCTTCCGCCGCCACAGCACCGCCAGGGTCAGCCGCCGGAGGGCACGGCCTGTTTTTCTGGACTGCTCCATATGCTCACTTTCCTTTCTTCGGAGACTGCATCAGCTTCCGGCGCACCACCGGGAGGGCGCACAGGGCGCTCGCGGCCAGCAGCACCATTGCTGCTCCTGCCGCGCACAGCGCCAGGGTCCCGGGACGCAGGGCCACTGAGCCGGAGAGGGTCTTCACGGTGACAAAGCCGTACAGCGCCGCGCCCAGCAGGCCGCCCAGCACCGCTGAACCGGCGGTCAACACAGTAAGGGCCGCCATCAGCTCCCGCCAGATCAGGCCGGATTTTACGCCCATCAGCCGCATCCCACGGGCTGTTGGGGCCATTCGCCGCAGGCTCAGGAATACGAACAGCGCCGCCGCCAGCACGAACGCCGCAACGCCCAGCGCCAACAGACGCCGCGCGTTGGACCGGAGGCTCTCCATGACGCTGACGATCTCGCTGAAATCCTGATCAAAATACCAAAAGCTGCCGCCGAAGCCGTTTTCCGCCATATAGGCCTCAAATTCGTCCGCCGTGCCGTTTTCCAGGATATATGTGTTCAGATAGTCGCTGTAGGGGTCCTCGTAATCCCCGGCGTTTGGCACGGAGGCTTTGGGCACGAAAATTGTGTCCGCATGGAAATTGTGGACGCCCACGGCGAACTCCGGAGCGCTGTAAACACCCACAATGGTGTAGTCCTGCTTCACGCCAATGCGGTTCTCCTCCACCATCGGCAGGCGGCTGACAATGCCGCCGCTTATTCCTGAAACGCCGTCAATAGATTCAGAGAACGCCTCCACAATATAGCCTGTGTTATAAAAATCCAGGTTTATGGTGTCCCCTACCTGGAGATTGTTCAAAATTGCGTAGGATGCACTGACCAAGCACACGGGCGCACCACCGAAATACTCCTCCGGCGTGAACGCCCGGCCCTCCATCACCGAGGCCGTGCCCGTGTTGAAGGCGTACATGCTCTGGAGGCTGTCGGTTAGGATGACGGCGGCGGAGTGCTGGTTTCGCTCGCACATAGGGATAATCTCATCCCGCCAAACCCGTCCCTCCGGGGTCTCCAAAAAGTCCCGCCAGTCGCCGGTGTACTCGGCGAAGAAGGGCAGGCCCTCCTCCGGGAAATAGTAGTAGGATCTCTCCTCCGCTCCCGCAGCGTTGCTCTGTGGTAAAATAAAATTGGGTGTGCCGCCCTGAATGATTTGGCCGTTCCCGTCCGATATCCAATAGTTTGTGCTCTTCAAGGTCGTGGAAAAGAGCCGCGTTGTAAATCCATATTCCTCCACAGATGGGTCCATCCGGATTCTCTGGCCCGTCCAGCCCTCGTTTGGATCATAGGCGTCAGGCGCACCATAAATCGGAAAATCATGGTAAAACCCGCGGATCAGATATGTCTTGCCCTCCTCAAAGGCGATGGAACCGTCTTTGTTATAACTGCCGTCTAAGCTTACATTGATATCCGCATATGGGAGATCGTAGCATTCCAGCCGGGAGGGCGCGTCTATAAATTCAAATTCAACTGTATAGCCTTTCCACCCTTCCCGCAGTTCTTCTATAACAGAAACGCACTTTACCGCCAGCACGGTGAGGTTGTAATTACAACAGTCGTCTTCAAATCTGTACTGCAAGGGGTCCAGCGCCCCGGAGGACATGGCCCGCTGTCCCTCCGTATAAGCACTGAGCAGATAGCGGCGGTCCACGGAGAGCAACTGCGGCGCATTGAGGGCGGTCGTACTGTAGTTGTCCGGCTCCAGCAATCCGTTCAGCCGCTGCAACTCCCCCTCAAAATGTTCATACTCCCATACATTGTGTTGATTGGTTATTGCGGGAACCGCAATTGTTGTGTATTGCTGGTTGATCTTCGAGATCTGTGATGCGATGCTCTCCCAGGCGGCAATTCCAATGGAAAGAAAGGCGATGGCGGCGGCCAGCAGCAGCGCCAGAAGGACAGTGAACAGCCGCCCCCGCCAAAGCTGTTTTAGAAACGAATTCATCTGTTATCCCCCTTCCTTGCCCCACCCGGCGTAATGCCGGATGGCACAAGTTTTTCAGACGTTACATGCCAGCAAGGTTACAGCGGGAGCCAACGACAGGCAAAAGCCCCTTTTCAGCGGACCCATAACAGGACTCCAGTCAGAGGGCTCTCCACTGCAAATATCCACCCATTTCTTGTAAATTATATCAAACTTTCAAATAAAAATCAAGGAAGCGGACCGGCAGTCCGGGCCCTGCGGGAAATCCGTCCCGCACTGGATGCCCGCATGACCTGCGGCGTTCCCAGACCGGCATATTCCAGATGGATGCTGACCGCCTCGTTTTTCACCAGCCGCTTACAGAAATCGTCAAAAGCGTGCCGCTTGTTCTGCTCCATGCTCATGCTGTCACCCCCTTTTTCGGGAAGGGTTTGTTTTCCCCTCTATCCTTATTACAAGCGCCTATTGATTCGGGGTGGCGGCCTTTGCTGCTTCCTGTTTTATTTTCTTTGTAATAGCCCGCATGGAACGGTCCTCCTTTTTCAGATAGGAGGATCATAATAAATGCTTTTCCTGTTACTTTACTATCGGCCGCAAGTTTCGTCAAAATATGACACAAAGCGGTAGCCCACACGATAGACGGTCTGGATCTGGCGGGGGTGATTTGGAGTTACTTCGATCTGCTTACGGAGTTCATGGACAGACTGACCCACGGACTGCGTATATTCCATCCTCCAGACGTGCAGACGTGCTCGCATATCTGCTCTGGGGTCAGTACAACATCATAGTTTCGCATAAAGTACAACGGCAGAGAAAATTCATGGCGGCGCAGGGTCACAGGCTATCCATAGACTTCCGCCACCCGGTGGGACAGGTCAATGTAAATGCCCCCGATCTGGAAGGGGGCGGCCTCTGTATTGGTCGGGTTGTCATAATGATTGTACTCGGTGTATCGCCGGAGCTGGGCACAGGCATGATTGGCAATCGCGGCAAAAGGCGGCTTTCCCGAAATGCACATATCAGCGCCAAGCTGCACCATGTTATTTATATCTTGCTCCGAGGTGTCGGATAGGACGATAAGCGACACACAGCTGATGTGCCGAATATCTGTCAGCCAGTCGGCTTGCTGGATCGTCCGCAGATAGTCCAGACCAATAATCAGTAGATGGAATACTTGACGCTCCAATAAACGTTTTGCCTCCCGCATGGTTAGGGATGTAGTGAAATTCAAATCATACTGGATGATTAAAGTTTGCAGAGCCGCAACCAATTTATCAGGCAATACCATGGTCAATACGCTGTATATCATATCAGATAATCCCCCCCTCTCTCCCCAATGCGTCTCAACTTTAGACATATTTCTACAAACTTCGCATAGAGATTTTTGAAAATGCGGGACGAAAAAACATTCCGCATATCTCCAAAAACAGCACAGTTATTTATTGTTCTTTGTGTTCTATAACGGTAACAGGTCTTTGGTCTCCGGCATAGCCTCACGCGGCATGACGGTTTCCGTCTGATGTACCATTGAAGTGACCTCCTTCTTTCTTTTTCCGGCCTCCTCTGCTATA
>CATIYU010000189.1 GCA_949739085.1 uncultured Eubacteriales bacterium
GAGCGTTATCAAATTGTTATCAAAAGAGAGGCATAAAACCGTCTATCCGTTGTGCCGCAAGGGGTTCAAAGTTTCAAAAACTCATTCCCACTCGATCGTCGCCGGGGGCTTGGAGGTGATATCGTATACAATCCGGTTAATCCCCGGCACCTCGTTCACAATTCTGGTGCTGATACGGTCCAGCACATCATAGGGAATCCGCACCCAGTCAGCGGTCATAAAGTCGCTGGTGGCTACCGCCCGCAGCGCCAGGGTGTAGTCATATGTCCTTCCGTCCCCCATGACCCCGACACTGCGGGTATCCGTCAGCACGGCAAAATACTGGCTAATAGCGCCCCCCAGCCCGGCAGCGGCGATTTCCTGGCGGTAAATGGCGTCAGCCTCCCGCAGGGTGTCCAGCTTCGCCTTGGTCAAATCCCCCATGACCCGGATAGCCAATCCCGGCCCCGGGAACGGCTGGCGGCTGACCAGATATTCTGGTAGGCCCAGCTCCCGGCCCAGCTCCCGGACCTCATCCTTAAACAGTAGCCGCAGCGGTTCAATAATTTCCTTAAAGTCCACATAATCCGGCAGACCGCCCACATTGTGGTGGCTCTTAATCACTGCCGCGTCTCCAGCGCCGGACTCAATTACATCCGGATAAATTGTCCCCTGGGCCAAAAAGTCCACCGCGCCGATCTTCTTTGCCTGTTCCTCAAAGACCCGGATGAACTCCTCCCCGATGATTTTCCGTTTGCGCTCGGGCTCGGTGACCCCGGCCAGTTTCTCCAAAAACCGGGCCTCCGCGTCCACCCGGACAAAGTTCATCGCCCAGGGCCGGAACGCCGCCTCTACCTCGTTGCCCTCGTCTTTCCGCATCAGGCCGTGGTCTACAAATACGCACGTCAGCTGTTCTCCTACGGCCTCCGCCAGCAGCGCCGCGCAGACAGAGCTGTCCACGCCGCCAGATAGGGCCAGCAGCACCCGGCCGCCGCCCACCTTTTCTCGGATGGAGGCAATGGCAGTACGTTTATAGTCCTCCATCGTCCAATCGCCAGCAGCGCCGCAGACCTCATACAGGAAATTCCGGATCATTCGGACGCCGTTCTCCGTGTGGTTTACCTCCGGATGGTACTGCACCCCGTAGAAGCCCCGGCTCTCATCCGCGATCGCCACAGTGGGACAGGATTGGGAGCGTGCGGCTAGGGAAAAGCCTTCCGGCACCTTCTCCATGTAGTCCCCGTGACTCATCCAGCTGACGCCTTTATCCGGCAAGCCCTTGAACAGACGGCAGGAGGTGTCGTAGAAGGTCTCCGTCTTGCCGTACTCTCTGGCGCTTCCGCTCTGGGCGGGTATCACACGCCCACCCAAAATGTGGGCCATCAGCTGGCATCCGTAGCATATGCCCAGCACGGGAACCCCCAGCTGAAACAGGGCCGGGTCCACCTGAGGAGAGTCCTCCAGATAGACAGAATTGGGTCCGCCAGTAAAAATAAAGCCAATAGGCTTCAGAGCCCGCAGCTCCTCCAACGGCGTGGTATAGGGCTTCACCTCGCAATAGACCCCGCACTCCCGCACCCGGCGGGCAATGAGCTGGTTATACTGTCCTCCAAAATCCAACACGATGACAATTTGATGTGCCAACGCAGATCCCTCCTTTATCTTAATCTTAATATCGCAATACGTCTGGCTTGCGGGGACGGGTTATTCCTCCAGCGCGCTGTCGATCTCCGCCAGGCGGTCCTCAATTTCTTTGCGGCGTTTTCCGGTGAAGAGCCCCTTGAGCCCCACCATCTCCTTCCGCAGCGCGGCCCGCTCCCGTCCCAAGACCTCCCGCTCCTGGCGGCGGACCTCGGCGGCTCTGATTTTATCCTCCAGAGCGCCCAGATCTTGGAACAGCGTCCACTTACCCACGTCGCACTGACCGCTTTTGTTGTTGCCCGCCGCCACCACCGTACCGTCCCATTTCAGACCCACGGTGTGATAGGTCCCGGCGGACACCGCCACAATGTCCGTCCAGCCGGACACGCCGCACTGGCCGAACTTATTATCGCCCACCGCAACCACTGTGCCGTCGGACTTCAGACCCACAGTATGATAGGGGCCGGTGGAGACGCTGACAATGTCCTGCCACTCGGGAATGCTGTTGCTGCCAATGGCCGTCACCGTGCCGTCCTCCTTGATGCCCACGGTGTGGTAGGAGCTGCTGGCGATGCCCACAATGTCCCGCCAGGCTACAGCCCTGGACTTGTAGAGGGACGTGGCCCAGCCCGTCACCACCACCGTGCCGTCGGACTTCAAGCCGATGGTCCGGTACTCGTCGGCGGCGATGGCCACGATGTCCGTCCAGCGGCCCACATTGCACTGGCCGTAGTCGTTTTTCCCCGCCGCCACCACCATGCCGTCCGACCGCAGGCCCACGGTATAGGATGCGCCTGCGGCAATGGCCACAACATCTGTCCAACCGCCCACGTTACACTGTCCGTAGTCGTTTCTGCCCGAGGCCGCCACCGTGCCGTCCGACCGCAGGGCGACAGTGTGCCCGGCGTCCGCCGCCACAGCCACGGCATCCCGCCAGCCTGCCACGCTGCACTGTCCGTCGCCGGTATAGCCCCCGGCAATCACCTTGCCGTCCGCCCGGACGGCAGCTGTGTGGTTGGCCCCGGCGGCGATGAGCGGGGAGAGGATCCGTACAGAGTCCCGTTCACGCAGGAAATAGGCGAGGTCCCGTACTGGGGCTTCCGCGGGGACCTCCACGCCGCAGGTGGAAAGAGGCGGCGTCTGGGCATGGAACTCAAGGGCCGAAAGCCGCAGCAGCAGGGCGTCCACTGCCCCCGGCCTGTCCATCTCGTGGTGCTCCAACTCTGCCAGCTCCTGGGGCAGCTCCCGGGGGCCGATGCCCTTGCAGCAGGGAATCAGCGTCTGGTTCTGCCCAGCCTCTATCTGCACCAGAAATCGGACCCACACATTTTTCACCCACACAGATGTAAAATGCTCGATTTTTGCGCCAAAAACCAGCATAGCGCTGGCGCTGTTCAGCGCGGCGAAGACGGCGGGTTCCTGGGCCGCGCTGGACTTGGCGTCCAACGGAGCGCAGTAGAAAAACACCCGGCGCCCCTCCCGGACCAGGGCGCTGTAGATGTCCTGAGCCAGAGCGCCGCCGCCATCCGCTGTGTGGCAGAGGAAAATATCGTATAAGGGCTCATTTTCCGCTTGGGCGATGACATCCAGCCGGGCCTTCTCAATGGCCTTGGCCTCCTCCCGGTAAGCCCTGCGGGCGGCGGGGTCGGCGTTCTCCATCGCCCGCTCAAAGTTCGGGGCGTCCAATACGCTTTCCAAGGAGGCTCGGTGGCAGGCCGGGAGTTTCCCCAACCCCGGCGGACCATCCAGATAGGAGACCCCAAACCGGCAGAGCATAAGGCCCCAATAGGCCTCCGCCTCGGAGGGAAATTCCTTCATGATGTCCCGGTAGACGCCGGCAGCCTTGTCAAATTCGCAGTTCCAGAGCAGGCGTCCGGCACGGCTGAAGAGGATAATCTTCTTCCCCGAATCCAGAACGGGCACGGTCTGTCTTGAGCCGCAGTGGACACAGTCCACAACCGACATATTTTTCGAGACGGCGATATCTCCGCCGCACATTCTGCATTTGAGAATCGCCATCCGTAGTGTCTCCCTCCTGCGGCGCACACTTTAAACGCCATTATTTCTGGCTCTGGCCTCACTCCCTGTACAGACCGCCCAGCCGCGCACTGGCATTCGCATTTCGCATGAAGTTTATCAATATAATAGTATATCACGTTTGCCATCTGCTGGCAAGTCCTACCTGAGCTGGCGTTATAATTAGGCCGCGTAAGGTCATGCGGTATATTGACTTTTCCGGGAACTGTGGCAGCCCAATAGAGAAAAACAGAGGCGCCGCTCTGGGCAGCGCCTCTGCTTTTCTCTACAGGTTTATGAATTTTTAATGATCGCAACCATTTTCAAAAGTTTTTCTCTCACAGCAGCTCCATAAACCGCCGGCGGCCACAGGTGCGAAGCCACAGATACAGGCCCCCGCAGCCCGCCAGCAGAACCAGAGCGCAGAGGGACAAGGCGTAAAATTCCCCCAACGGCCCCGTGAGGACCCACACCAGCGCACCGCACAGCGCCACAGCGGCCATGCCGCCGAAGGTAGACAGCAGAGAGGACGCGGACTGCTTAACCACCGCCATGTCGCTGACGGCGTTCAGCTGGGGGAAGGTCAGGTTTACCGCCAGCCCCATCAAAGCGGTGAAGAGGGCGAACGCCACCCCCAGCAGGAGAAGCAGCGCCCCCTTGGGCAGGGTCAGCTCCAGCCCCCAGGTCAGGCCCCCGCAGCCTACCAGCAGGCACGGCGCGGCTAGCAGCAGGTGGAATCCGGCCTTGGTCCGCAGCACCTCCCCGGCGGATACTGGAGCTTCCTTCAAAATCCAGAGGTACTTCCCCTCCAGACTTACCGAGGAGCCAGTAATGGCCACGGTGGACAGCAGGAAGGCCACAACGGCCGCCGCCAGGGACAGCAGCGGCAGCTGCCCGCCCATCTGCGCCAGCATCTCCCGGACCTGGACCCTCATGACCACCGCGCCAATCCCCGCCGCCAGGAGGAGCAGCAGTCCCAGCCCGGTGTTGAAGAGGTAGATGGGGGTGCCAAAGTACCGGGCCGCCTCCTTTTTCAGCAGGGCTCTGCCCCGGCTCGAGGCGCTCAGGCGGGTGAGGCGGTAGTCCGGCCCCTTGCGGTGGGTGTGCAGGCCCGTGAGCACCCGCTGGTAACTCCCCGCCAGAATGGCAGCCGCCGCCAACACCAGGGCCGCAGACAGCAGGCAGAACAGCCCTAAGTGCCCCCAGCTCCCGCATACGCCCTTCTGGTACAGCTCCAGGGGCAGCGCCCACAGGGGGACGTCCGCCGCCAGCGCCGGACTGACAGTCCCGGCGGCCAGCCCGGCAACCGCCTTGTTCACCTGGAACGAAGCCACAAAGGCGAGGACCATCAGCATGGCGCATAACAGCAGGTTCACCAGCCTCCGGTTGCCAGAGAGCCCGGTAAGCCAGCTGAGCAGGAATCCCGCCGCCAGCGCCAGCAGGGTGGGCAGGAGCGCCAGCAGGAGCGTGGCCAACAGTAGCCGCAGGACAAAGAGGGGCCCGCCGCCGCCCTGCCACAGGTAGGCCGCCCCGGCGGGCAGCACCAAAAACACGCAGAACATCAGGTTTTCCGCATACAGGGCCGTCAGTTTGCTCAGCAGAATGGCGGCGGCGGGTACGGGCATGGACAGCAGCAGGTCCGCGTCCCGGCCCGAAAACACCACGCCCTGGGCGGCAAGGGAAGTAAACATTACCCCTGCCGCCACCGCCATGCCTGGCATCATAATGAGCAGCAGGTCCAACGCGCCGGACTGGGCCAGGGGCTTGGCCAGGGTGAAGCTGTAGAGTCCGGACACATACAGGCATAGCCCCGCCATCAGGGCCAGCGCCGCCCAGCCAGAGGCGGCCCGTTTCCGGTTCCCGCCCACCCGGAAGCTGGCCAGGAGGGAGCGCAGCTGGACACGGGAAAGAAGCAGTATTTTTTTCATGCGTCCGCGCTCCCCTCCTCCGTTAGGCCCAGGAACACGTCTTCCAGGCTGGAGTCTTGGACAATCTGCTCCGTGGGGCCGTGGCGCACCAGTCGTCCGTCCCGGATGATGGCGATGGTGCTGCACAGCTTCTCCGCCACCTCCAGCACGTGGGTGGAGAAAAATACCGCCCCGCCCTCATCGCACAGCTGGCGGAGGTACTCCTTCAACAGGTGGGACGCGGACGGGTCCAGACCCACAAAGGGCTCGTCCAGCACCAGCAGCTTGGGCCTGCGGATGAGGGCGGAGATGAGGGCCAGCTTCTGCTTCATGCCGTGGGAGTAGCTGGCCACGGCGCTGCCTAAGTCCTTCGTCAATCCAAAGGCGTCCGCGTAGAGTCCGATGCGCTCCTTCCGCTCCCGTGCCGGGATGTCGTAGAGATCAGCGATCAGGGTCAGGTATTCAATGCCCCGCATAAACTCGTAGATGTCTGGATTGTCCGGCAAAAAGGCGGTGATGGACTTGGCGGCCACCGGCTGGGGGCGGATATCGTACCCGCCAATGCGGATGGAGCCCTCCGAGAAGCTCATCACACCGGCCACAGCCCGGAGGGTGGTGGTTTTGCCCGCCCCGTTGTGGCCGATGAAGCCGCAGATCTCCCCTGGCGGCACGTGGAGAGAGAGGTCTTCTACGGCGGTCTTTCCGCCGGGATAGGTCTTTGTGTAGTGGGAGATGGTCAGCATAGGCGCGTCCTCCTTTTTGTTGTGCCCCCATGGTACACTATCCAGCAGGTGGAATGTCAAGGTCCTGTCTGCAATTTTTCTCCACTTTTTTCAACCTTACGCCTGGTGGAACCCCTCAAAAAGGCGGAAAAACCCGGCGTCCGCTCGGCGGGACGCCGGGGCTTTCACTCCTCCACGCAGCGGTAGACGCTGATGCCGCGCCACGAGTGCGTACACTCCAGCTCTACTTCCCCGCCAGTTTTGCTGTCCGGGATGCAGTAGAGAGAGCTCTTATCCTCGGAGAGGTAGTAGTTCATCACCAGCTCCTCAAAGTTTGCGTCCTTTCCCGTGCACTGCATCCATTGGAAGGTCTCCCCCTCATTTTCCGCCGTGCCCCTGCCGGTGACGGCGTAAAGGCCGGGATAGTCCTCGGCGGCGTAGGAGATGACCAGGCCGTAAAAGCTGGTTTTGTGCTCGCCGCTTCCGCCGTCCAGAGGGACGTCGTTTTCAATCTCGCCGGAGCGGTCATGGCTGCCGGGAGAATCCAGACTGGCGGTGTTCACGCTGTCCGCAGAGCCGGAGCGCGGCGTGGAGCTGGAATGGCCGCTGTTGAAGATCAGGGTGAGGGCTATGAGGACGGACATGACCGCCGCAAGGAGGACGTAGGGCTTCCGCTGGACCCACAGGCCCCGCTCAATGTCCCGATTGGCCCGCCCGGCGCTTCTGTAGCTGCCCAGCAGCTGGCGGTACAGCCCCTGGTAAACCGCCGGAGGCTTGCTCCGGTAGAAGTGATAGGCCAGAAAAATCCGCCGCTTGATCTCCGCTGGAAGCCAGGCGTATTCCCGCAGGAAGTCCTCCAGGCCGAAGATAAAATCCAGGTTGTGCTGGGCGTCCAGAAAGACGCTGCTGTGGAGGAACAGACTCCAATCCTGGCCGGAGGCGCCGGCGGCACAGAGCACCTCCAGGGCGCGGAGAGCTGTGAAAGCCGCGTTCCATGCCTCCTCGCTGGAGAGGGCCTGGTCCCATTTGGCCTGCTCCAGCTGTTCCCGGCGTTCCCGGGCCCGGTACAGCCGCTCCTCCGCCCGGCGGCGCTGGGCCGCCCGGCGCTCCTCGTCCCCCTCGGAGAAGAGACGTTCATAGTCAAACTCCGGCTGGGTGCTCTCCGCTTCCCCGGCTTCAGGCGCTTTGTTTTCGGGACTTTCCCCGTCCACCGGGACCTCCTGCGGCGGGGGTACGCCTGCCCGGACCTGCCGCCGGGCCGCCTGATAGGCGGCGTGCAGCTGCTGAAACCCCTCGGGGTCCTCCTCGGGATGGACCTCCTTCAGCCGCTGGGCGTAGGCGTGCTTTACCGCGTCCGCATCCGCCGGGCCATCCAGACCCAGCGCGTTCCAGGGCCAGCTCATAGGTCTCCCCACTCCTCCTCCAGGCCGCCGGGAAGCTCCACCTCGCCGGTGAATGCCTCCACTTGGTCAAAATACGCCGCAGTCCGCCGGGCGGCCCGGGCGATTTGCAGGGCCTCCTGGCTCGCCACCTGCTTCTGAAACCAGTCCAGCGCAGCGGCCACCTGGGCCCGCAGTTCTCCCACGGTAATGGCGTAGAGCCGCTCGCCCCGGGCGATCAGGGCCCGGTTCTGCTCCTGGTCCCGAGGGTGGAGCTTCAGGGCGGCCAGCTCCCGCATCCGCCGCTGGGCTTCCGTCTGGCTGATGTCCCCGCTTTTCAGCAGCAGATGGGCGGTCTGTCCGGCCTTGGCGGCTACGTCCACCTCCAGGATGCCGTTGATGTCGTAGGTAAAGCGCACGCCGATGGTCTGCTCCCCCTGGGGGGCGGCGGGGACCCGGATTTGCACGGAGCCCAGGAGCGTGTTGTCCTTGGCGTAGCGGTTTTCGCCCTGGTAGACGTTCACCGTCAGAAGGGTCTGGTTGTCCCGGGAGGTGCAGTAGGTCTGCACCTTGCTGGAGGGCAGGACGCTGTTGCGCTCAATAATGGGGGACATGAGAGGCTGGCTGTAGTCGGCGTGGTTCTGAACGTCAATACCCAGGGTGAAGGGACACACATCGGTGAGCACCAGTTCCCGCAGCCCCTCCGCCCGGGCCTTCATGCCAGCGCAGATGCCCGCGCCCAGGGCGATGGCGGTGTCCGGCTGGGCGCCGGAGGCGGGGTCCTTCCCCAACGCCTGGGCCACGTAGCCCCGCACGGAGGGCATACGGCTGGAGCCGCCCACCATCACCAGCTCGTCCACCGCTCCGGGCGGAGTGCCGCTGTCCAGCAGTACCCGGCGGACGGGCGCGGTGAGCCGCTTGAAGAGGGCGGCGCTCTTGCGGATGAGCCACTCGTTGGTCAGCTCGGCGGAGACAGTGCCGTCCTCCCCGCCAGCATACAGCATTAAAACGGACTTTTGGGTGGTCAGGGCCACCTTACAGCTCTCCGCCTGCCGGAGCAGCAGCTCCCGCTGCTGGCGGGACAGGGAGGCGAAGTCAAGACCGCAGTCCTGGCAGAAGCCCAGAACGATGGCCATATCAAAGTCCCGGCCCCCCAGCCGGTTGTCCCCGCTGACGGCGGTGACGCTGATTACATTCTCAAACCGCTCCACCAGGCTCACGTCCAGGGTGCCGCCGCCGAAATCGAACACCAGACACACCTTGTCCGCGTCCCCGTCTCCGATGTGGGCGGCCACTGCGGCGGCGGATGGCTCGTTTACCAGCCGCTCCACGGTGAGCCCCGCCAGGGCCCCGGCCCGCTTGGTGGCGGACCGCTGTGCCTCGGCAAAGTAGGCGGGCACGCTGACCACGGCCTCAGTGACCGCCTCCCCCAGAAACGCCTCCGCGTCCGCCCGCAACTGCCGCAACACGAAGGAGGAGAGTTCCTCCGGCGTGAATGTCCTGCCGCCCAGATCATAGCGCCTCGCCGTGCCCATCTCCCGCTTGAAGCAGGCGGCGGTGCGCTCCGGGCAGCTGATGAGCCGTTCCCGGGCCGCCTTGCCCACCAGCACCGAACCGTCCTGGTCCAGGCTCACCACGCTGGGCGTCAAAAACTCCCCCAGAGCGTTGGGGATGAGCTCCGCCCGCCCGTTCCGCCAGCAGGCGGCCAGGCTGTTGGTAGTTCCCAGATCAATTCCTATGATTGCCATAACGCCTCCTGTCCGGGCCTCATGCGCTTTTGGAATACTGCCATAAAATTTTAAAATGGCCCTTGCATTTTACTATGTCACGTATTATATTATAAACAGTAGGGCAACCGCCCAGGCGGTTCCCTGGATTGAAAGAATGGAAAGGGGTTTTCACGCGATGCGAATGAAAAAATGGATGTCCACCGGCCTGGTGTGCGCCTTGTGCGCCGTGCTGCTGACGGTGACCGCTCTGGCCTGCGGCCACGGACATGGCCGCGGCGCCTCTGGACAGATTGGCGTCTGCCCGTATGACAGCTGCACCACCGGCGGCCGCCACACCCACGGCGGCGTGACCTACTGCGGCTACGCCCACGAGAGCGGCTATTGCGACGGCAACTGCCATGCCCTGTGCGCCGTGGAGGACTGCACTGTCGTGGGCCGCCACACCCATGACGGTGTGACCTACTGCGGCTTTGACCACGAGGGCGGCTTCTGCAACGGGACTTGCTACGCTCTGTGCGCTGTAGAGGGATGTACCGTCACCGGCCGCCACACTCACGGCGGCGTGACCTACTGCGGCAACCACCACGGCTGCGGCTACTGCGACGGCGGCTGCGCTGTCTCTCA
>CATIYU010000190.1 GCA_949739085.1 uncultured Eubacteriales bacterium
CCATCACCGAGGCCGAGGCCTATCATGGTCCTTCCCTGATCATCGGCTACGCCCCCTGCGAGATGCACTCCATCAAGGGCGGCATGATGAACTGCCAGACTGAGATCAAGCGCGCCGTGGAGTGCGGCTACTGGAACATGTTCCGGGTCAATCCCGCCCTCGCCGCTGAGGGCAAGAACCCCTTCACTCTGGACAGCAAAGAGCCGGCCGGCGGCTATCAGGAATTCCTGATGAACGAGGCCCGCTACGCCCGTCTGACCCGGGAGTTCCCGGAGCGCGCCGAGGTTCTGTTCGCCAAGAACGAGGCCGCTGCCAAGGAGCGCTATGCTCACCTGATGAAGCTGAAGGACCTGTACCAGGGCTAATGGCTTCGTAAAACGCTAATGAAACCGGGGGCGGAGATGCACTCTCCGCCCCCGGGATTTTTATTGTCCGCGCCGCAGCTTCACCGCCGCACTCGGGCATCCCGGCGCTGCTTTTCTTCCGCCAGCACCTCCAGCACCTCCCCGATAATCAGGTTGGACACCAGGAAGCCCTCCGGCGTCAAACGCCACCGCCCCTCCGTTTCCAGGGCGTAGCCGGTCTCCTGATACCGCTCCAGAGCTGTGCGAATGCCCTCAAAGGATAGCCGGTAGCGGCTCTCAAATTCCCGCCCGGAGATTCCCCGGGCCGTCCGCAGCCCCAGCATCAGGTACTCCAAATCCCGGTCCCAGGGCGCTATGCGCTCGCTCTCCGAGAGGATTTCCCCGCCTTCTTCCACGCACCGGCAGTAGGCGGCAAGGTCCCGCACAAAGGCGTAGCGCACGCCCCCCACGTCGGAGTGGGCCCCGGGACCAAAGCCCGCGTACTCCTCCAGGGTCCAGTATTTCAGGTTGTGCCGGGACTCCCGGCCCGGCCTGGCGAAATTGGAGATTTCGTACTGCCCGTAGCCCAGTTGGGCCAAGCGATCCACCGTCCACAGGTACATATCCGCCTGCAAGTCCTCGTCCGGCAGGTCCAGAGCCCCCTGGATGCGCCAAAGGGGAGTGTCCTCCTCCACCTTCAGGCCGTAACAGCTCAGGTGCTCTGGCTCCAGGGCAGCGGCCTTTTCCACCGTCCGTTGCCAGTCTGCCAGGGATTGGCCTGGCAGGCCGTAAATCAGGTCCAGAGACAGGTTGTCAAAGCCCCCCTGCCGGGCGGCCTCCACGGCCTGTTCCACCTGCTGGAAAGTGTGGGGACGGCCCAGGGCCCGCAGCTCCCGGTTATTGGCGGACTGCACCCCCAGAGAGAGCCGGTTAAAGCCCGCCTGCCGCAGAGCGCGGGCTGTCCGCCAGCCGCCCAAACTGTCTGGGTTGGCCTCCAGGGTGATCTCCGCGCTGTCGGACACCTGGAACCGCTTCCGGATGGTTTTCAGCAGCAGGCGCAGGCGCTTCTCCCCCAGATAGGAGGGGGTGCCGCCGCCGAAGTACACTGTATCCACCCAATAAGAGGAGGAGAGGCTCCCAGACGCGCTCTCCTCCAGATGGCGGCACAGGGCGGACACATAGCCGTCCATCTGCTGCTCCGCCCGGGGCAGGGAGTAGAAGTCGCAGTAAATACACTTGCTTTTGCAAAAGGGAATGTGGATGTACAGGCCCAGCGATTTGGGGGGCTTTTTCATTGGTATCACCTCGCAGTGTTCTTATATCTATTGTATGTGAAGCCGCTGTCGAGTGCAAGGGAAACCGGGCTAGAACCGGGCCTCCCAGCGCTCCGCCGCCACCGCGATGGAGACGCCGCTGTGGATAGTCTTGCGGACCAGCAGCCGCTGTGCGCCAATCATGGCGGCTCTCTCACAGACGTTGTCCACCCCCGTGACCCGCAGAACCCGCTCGGAGAAGGTGAATTCCCCCTCTGCGGCCCGCAGTTCTCCGGCGGAGTAGAAGGCCAGAGGCCAGCCCCGGCTCTCGCAGAACGCCAGAAGTCCCGCCTCGTCCTGCTTCAGGTCGATGGACGCGGCGCACTTGATAGCGGCTGGATGAATCCCGTTTTCCTCCAGCACAGCCTCCACGGCCTCTCCGAACTGGTTCGCTGGAGTGCCCCGGCGGCACCCCAGCCCCAGATGCAGTACCGGCGGCGCCAGCAACAGAGTTTCGGCAAAGGGAGTCTTTCGCTTCCAGGAGACGCAGATCCCCACAGGCCCCTTGTCCCCAGCCACAACGCCGCTGGGCAGTTCTCCCACAAGGGGGAAGTCGCAGTCCAGGGGTACCGGTCCCTCCAGAATCGCGGCGGAGACGGCCTCTGCCGCCTGCCGGTTGGTGACGGTTACCCCGGCACGGGTGGCCCAGGCATCCGGGGAGAACTTTTCGCTGATATCCGCGGCGGTGGTGACGACCGCCACCGCTCCCAGCGCCGCCGCCAGACGTTCTGTCAGGGCGTTGGCGGTGTGGCCGGACAGCAGGGAAATGGCGTACTTCCCCAACTCATCTACGCAGACCACCGCCGGACCGGCCCGCCTGTCCCGTACATGGGGGGCGATGGAGCGCACCGCGATGTCCGCCGTCCCTACGAACACCAGGGCGTCCGCCCAGGCAAACACTGGCCCTGTAGACTGGGCGTAGGGCGGGAGAACCGGCAGGAATTCGCCGTACTTCTCCGGGGCATAGCACCGGCACTGATCCTCCGCCCCGCAGAGGGCGGCTTTTGCTTTTCGGGCGGTTTCGCAGCCCCTGCGGCTGTAAGCGAAGATCGCTAACTTCATTGAATGCGCCTCTTTTCTGATCTTTCTCAAATAATTTTTCCCACTCTCCGGCGATTGGCGGCTATTCCTCAAAGAGGGGCGTGGAGAGGTAGCGGTCCCCGGCGTCGGGCAGCAGGGCCACTAGAATTTTGCCCCTGTTTTCCAGCCTTTTCGCCAGCTGGACCGCCGCCCAAACTGCCGCGCCGGAGGAGATGCCCACCAGAATGCCCTCGGTCCTGCCTAGGCTCCGCGCGGCGGCGTAGGCGCTGGCGTCCTCTACCAGGACGGTCTCGTCGATGATATCCCGGTTTAAAATCTCCGGTACAAACCCCGCGCCAATGCCCTGGAGACCGTGTGACCCGGCTGTGCCGCCGCTAAGCACCGGGGACGAGGCGGGCTCCACGGCTACGACCCTTACCGCTGGGTTTTGGGCCTTGAGGTACTCGCCCACTCCAGTCAGCGTGCCGCCGGTGCCTACCCCAGCCACGAAGATGTCCACATTCCCGCCGGTGTCCTCCCAGATTTCCGGACCGGTAGAGGCCCTATGGGCGGCGGGGTTGGCGGGGTTCACGAATTGCCCGGGGATGAAGCCGCCGGGAATGCTCTCCGCCAGCTCATTGGCCTTGGCGATGGCCCCCGCCATGCCACCCTCCGTCAGCACCAGCTCTGCGCCATAGGCCCCCATGAGCCGCCGCCGCTCCACGCTCATGGCCGCTGGCATGACGATGATAACCCGATAGCCCTTGGCCGCCGCCAGAGCCGCAAGGCCAATACCTGTGTTGCCGGAGGTGGGCTCGATGATGACGGACCCGGGCCTTAGCAGGCCACGGGCCTCCGCCGCATCAATCATGGCCTTGGCCACCCGGTCCTTTACGCTGCCCGCTGGGTTGAAATACTCCAGCTTGGCCAGGACCCTCGCCTCCAGGCCCTCCCGTTCCTCTGTGCGCGTCAGCTCCAGCAGCGGGGTTCCGCCCACCAGCTGGCTGGCGGAGGTGTGAATCTTTCCCATAACAAATCCTCCTGCTCCACTGTGTTAGTGGCATTATACGCAGGTTCCCCGGCACCGTCAACCCCGCCGGACGCAAAACCCCCGCCGGATGGGAACTCTCCGGCGGGGACGTTTCTATTTACTTGGACGGTTCTCCCTGCGGCCGCCGGGGGCGTAGGCCACGATGACCCGGCGGTTGGGATCGGTGCCCATAGAGTAGGTGGTGATATTCTCCACGTCCTGGAGGGCGGTGTGGATAACGTGACGCTCGTAGGCGTTCATGGGCTCCAGGGTGACGCTGCGGCGGTTCCGGACCACCTTGGCGGCCACCTTCCGGGCCAGACTTTGCAAGCTCTGCTCCCGCTTGAGGCGGTAGTTCTCCGCGTCCACGTGGATGCGCACCCGCTTCTCCCCGCTGCGGTTGACGGAGTAGTTGGTCAGCTGCTGGATGGCGTCCAGAGTCTCACCCCGGCGGCCAATCAAGGCTCCCAGCTTCTCACCCTCCAAAATGACCTTGTAGCGGCCCTCTTCGGGGCAGTAGACCTTCACCCGGGCCTCGCTCTCCATGTGCTGGAGGAGACCGGTGAGGAAGGCTGTGATTTTCTGGGCCTTTTCGTCGGTGCAGGGCTCGCCCAGGTCCTCGGGCTGGACCAGGTCCTCCGTCTGGGGCTCCGGACGGGGGGCCCGCTCGGGGCGGGAACGCTCCGGCTTCTTCCGCTCAGGCCGCTCCCCACGGGGAACTGGGGCCTTGGGAGCCTCAGAAACCTTGGGTGCTTCGGGAGTCCTGGGCGGCTCCGGGGCTTTCGCAGGGGCAGGGGAGACCGGGGGTTCCGCCTCGTCCTCCAGTCCGTAGGACACCCGGACCCGGGCCAGGACGGCCCCAAAGCCCAGAAAGCCCTTTTTGCCGTAGTCCAGAACCTCCACCGACACGTCGTCCCGGTCCAGGCCCAGCTGCGCCAGAGCCCTGCCGGTGGCCTCGTCGATGGTCTTGCCGGTCATCTCAATATGCTGTATAGCCATGTCAAGTCTTACTCCTTCTCGTCATAGCGGTCCTCCCGGTAACTGCGGCCCCGGGCATAGGGGCGGTCCCCCACCCGGCCGGCCTCCGTGGTGGATGCCTTCTTCTCGCCGCTCTTAGGCGGCTGCTTCTTCGGACGTTCCCGCTCCTGGTCCCGCTGCTCGGCGGCCCGTTTTCTGGCCTCCTCCATGCGCAGCTGGCGGGCGGCCTCCCGCTTGGCGGCCCGCTCCTCCTCCTCGGCCTGGAGCTTCTCAGTGTAAAATTTGCCCAGCAGGCTCTCCTGAATCATAATGAAGAGGCTGTTGGCAATCCAGTAGACGCCCATGGCGGCGGGCATGGAGAAGCACCACCACAGAGAAAAGAGAGGCATCATCAGGTTCAGCATCCGCATACTGCCCTGCTGGGACTGGGACTGGCCGTTGCTCTTCATAGTGATGAGGGTGGTGAGGTACTGGGTGGCGGCGGCCAGAATGGGAATTAGGACCAGGCCGATGACCGCCCACTCCCACCGGAAGCCGCTGAAGACGTTGCCGGGAGTGGCGCTCAGGTCGATGCCCAGGAAGTTGAAATCCACGTTAATGAGGCCCGGCGCGGCGTCCTTAAGGCCATCCCAGTGGCTGGAGACAAATTCTGTCAGGGCGATCTGCTCATAGGCGTTGTTGGTCCCGGCGTTGTAGCCCAGGGCCGTGGCGGCGTTGCGGACGGTCTCCATGGCCGCTTCGCTCAGGCCCATAAAGTGGGTGATGGGCCGGTAGATAATCTGGTACAGAGGGAGGATGACGAACATGGGGAGGATGGACCAGAGGCACCCGCTCATGGGGTTGACCCCCTCCTCCTGGTAGAGCTTCGCTACCTCCTCCTGGTATTTCTGCTGGTTTTTGGCGTACTGCTTTTGCAGCTCCTGCTGCTTTTCAGAGAGCTTGCCCATGCGGATCATACTGCGTTTAGACTTCATCTGGAAGGGCAGCAGGATCAGCTTCAAAATGAGGCTGAACAGGATGATAGCCACGCCGTAGGAGCCTGTGATGGAGTACATCCAGCGCAGCAGCGCGGCAAAGGGGAGCGTAATGAGATTGCCCATTGCAAAATTTTCCTCCGAGTAGAAGCATTTGTAGGAGAGGGGGACGCCCTAGGGCACGGGGTCGTAGAAGTCCCCCTTGTGGAAGGGATGGCAGCGCAGGAGCCGCCGGAGGGCCAGCCAGCCGCCCTTCCAGGCGCCGTACTTCTCAATGGCCTCCAGGGCGTACTGGGAGCAGGTGGGGATGAAGCGGCACCGGGGTGGGAGGCCCGGGGAGATGTACCTCCGGTAGAACCGGACAGCCCACAGAAGGAGGCCCTTCACAGCTTCTCTTGGGCCGTCAAACCCAGTTCCCGGCAGGCCCGCTGAAAAGCGGCGGTGAGGCGGTCATAGGGCCCGTCCACGGTTCGGGCGCGGGCCACCAGGACTACGTCGTAGCCCTGCTTCATCTCCGGTTGGGCCAGGCGGTAGACCTCCCGCAGCCTGCGGCGGGCCCGGTTGCGCACCACAGCCCCCCCGATCTTGGTGCTGACAGTGATGCCCAGGCGGTTGTGCTTCTGGCCGTTGGGACGGCAGTAGACCACCAAAAAGGGCGTCACAGCGGAGCGGCCCTTGCTGTACATGCGCCGGAAGATACGGTTATCCTTGATGGCAACGGTTTTCTTCACGGCAGCGGGCCTCCTTTCTCCGGTGTGAAATTGCCGTCTAAAGACTGACCGCCCGTCCCGACAGCGTAGGGACGGGCGGATGAATGGCGGCGTAAGGCAGTTTGACGGCCCCGTGCCGTCATGCTGCCGGGCGTCAGCGCGGCCCTTTAAGCGCTCAGACGGGCGCGGCCCTTGGCGCGGCGGCGGGCGAGAACTTTACGGCCATTGGCGGTATGCATTCTCTTGCGGAAGCCGTGGACCTTGGAGCGCTGGCGCTTTTTCGGCTGATAGGTACAACCCATGGATTTCATTGCTTACACCTCCTGATTTTTTAGTGCTGCGCGGGGCCGGAGCCCGGCGCTACTCGACGGCGGGGGAATTAAAGTCCCTCCCCGCAGTTGACCTTTTGGACTGCCCGCAGACAGACAAATAGTATTATACAGAAAAAGGATGGGCATGTCAACCTAAAACAGGGCCCTTTTCCTGCAAATTTACCACTTTTCCACTTTTGGCTATATCCGCCGCCAGGACGCGCCCTCCCGGGTGTCCGTCACCTCAATGCCCCGGGCCTTCAGCTCGTCGCGGATGCGGTCCGCCTCCTGGAAGTTCTTCTCCCGCTTGGCCTGTGCACGCTGGAGCACCAGGGCGTCGATTTCCGGGTCACCCTGGCCGGTGATAGCGATGCCCTCCGCTGACTGAGCGGAGGAGGCCGCCTGGGCATCCCGCCTTGCCGCAGCCTTCTCCAGAAGGCCCAGCCCCAGCACCTGGTCGAAGTCCTCCAGCAGGGCCAGTTTGGTATCGCCGCTGGCCTGGAGCTTCAGCACATCGTAGAGGGCCGTGACGGCCAGGGAGGTGTTCAGGTCGTTCCCCAGGGCCTTGCGGAACTTTTCCCGCTGGGCCTCAAACGCCCCCTGGTCCACGCCGCCGCCGGGGGCAATGGCGGCAATACGGGCAATGAGCTTGTTGTAGGCCCCCTGGGCGTTGTCCAGGTTCTCCCAGGAAAATACCAGGGCCTTGCGGTAGTGGCTCTGGAGGCAGAACAGCCGGTAGGCCAGGGGGTCGTACCCCTTCTCCTCCAGCAGAGAGACGGTGAGGAATTCCCCCTTGCTCTTGCTCATCTTGCCGGAATTGGTGTTCAGGTGCAGCACGTGCATCCAGTAATTGCACCACTTGTGGCCCAGATACGCCTCGCTCTGGGCGATCTCGTTGGTGTGGTGGGGGAAGGCGTTGTCGATGCCGCCGCAGTGGATGTCCAGGTCCTCACCCAAGTGCTTCAGGGAGATGCCGGAGCACTCAATATGCCAGCCCGGGTAGCCCACGCCCCAGGGGGAATCCCACTTGAGGGCCTGATCCTCGAATTTTGACTGGGTGAACCAGAGGACAAAGTCGTTTTTGTTCCGCTTGTTCCGGTCCTCCTCCACGCCCTCCCGGACCCCGACCGCCAGGTCCTCCGCGTCATGGTCGTTAAAGATATAGTACCGCTCCAGTTTGCTGGTGTCGAAGTACACATTTCCACCGGCCAAATAGCCGAAGCCCTTCTCGACGAGGGCAGAGATAATCCGGATATAGTCCTCAATGCAGCTTGTGGCGGGCTCCACCACGTCAGGCCGCTTGATGCGGAGCTTGCCGCAGTCGGCAAAGAAAGCGTCCGTGTAGAACCGGGCGATGTCCATTACGGATTTGTGCTCCCGCTTGGCGCCTTGGAGCATCTTGTCCTCGCCGGTGTCAGCGTCGCTGGAGAGGTGGCCCACGTCGGTGATGTTCATGACCCGCTTGACGTTGTAGCCCTCGTAACGCAGGAATTTCTCCAGCACATCCTCCATGATATAGCTGCGCAGATTGCCGATATGGGCGAAGTGGTACACTGTGGGACCGCAGGTGTACATTTTTACAATGTCCGGATGGATGGGGACAAACTCCTCCTTCCGGCGCGTGGCGGAATTGTACAGATACATATCGCTATTCTCCTTTTGCACGGATAGTATTTTCAGCCGCTTCCAGCTTTTTCTCCAGCTCCTCCACCCGGCGGGTCAGGGCCTCGATTTTTTGCAGGGTGGGGTTGACCACGCTGGTCTGATCCACCTCGTCGGCGTAGCGGCGGATTTTCTCGCCGTTGACCCGGACAATCTGGGCGGGTCCGCCCACCGCTGTGGCCCCCACCGGCACATCCTGGAGCACCACCGCTCCAGCGGCAATGCGGGCGTTGTCCCGGACAGTAATGGGCCCCAGCACCCGGGCTCCGGCCCCCACCATCACGTTGTTGCCCAGAGTGGGGTGGCGTTTTCCCACGTCCTTGCCAGTGCCC
>CATIYU010000191.1 GCA_949739085.1 uncultured Eubacteriales bacterium
GGAACAAGATGATATCCCCGTCCTTCACTACATATTCCTTGCCCTCGGAGCGGATGAGTCCCTTTTCCTTGGCGGCGGCCATAGAGCCCGCCTGCATCAGATCGCTGTAGGCCACCACCTCCGCCCGGATGAACCCCCGCTCAAAGTCGGTGTGAATCTTCCCGGCGGCCTGAGGGGCCCGGGTACCCCGGGTGATGGTCCAGGCCCGGCACTCGTCCTCGCCGCTGGTAAAGTAGGAGATAAGCCCCAGCAGGGTGTAGCTGGCCCTGATGAGCCGGTCCAGGCCGCTCTCCGCCACCCCTAGGTCCTCCAAGAACATGGCCTTCTCCTCCCCCTCCAGCTCGGCGATCTCCGCCTCCAGCTTGGCGCACACGGGGATAACCTGGGCCCCCTCGGCCTGGGCCCGGTCCGCCACCTGCTGGTAATAGGCCGTGCTGGCGGGGTCCGCGAAGCCGGCCTCGTCCAGGTTGGCGGCGTAGATCACCGGCTTGAGGGTGAGCAGGTCGCTGGTGGCGATGAGGGCCCGCTCCTCCTCGCCGCAGTCGTAGGCTCGGGCGGGGTTGCCGTCGTTCAGCCAAGCGAGGAGGCCCTCAAACACCTCCGCCTCCCGGAGGAATTTCTTGTCCCCCTTCCCGGCCTTCCGGGCCTTGTCGATGCGCCGCTCCACCATCTCCACGTCCGCCATAATGAGTTCGAGGTCGATGATGCCAGTATCCCGTAGGGGGTCTGCGCCCCCCTCCACGTGGATGACGTTTTCGTCATCAAAGCAGCGGACCACATGGACGATGGCGTTGGTCTCCCGGATGTGGGAGAGGAACTTGTTGCCCAGGCCCTCCCCCCGGCTGGCCCCCTTCACCAGCCCCGCGATATCCACAAACTCAATCACCGCCGGGGTGGTCTTTTTCGGACGGTACATCTCGCTGAGCTTGTCCAGACGGGCGTCCGGCACGGCCACCATACCCACATTGGGGTCGATGGTGCAGAAGGGGTAGTTGGCGCTCTCCGCGCCAGCGTTGGTAATGGCGTTAAAAAGGGTGGATTTGCCTACGTTGGGCAGGCCCACGATGCCAAGTTTCATAGTTCTATATACCTCCTGGTTTTTCAAAGAGCCGTTACAGCCGCCAACGGCGGTACGACCTTCCCTTTTCCTCTTCTAGTAAGATATCCCCACTGTGTAGAATTGTCAAGCTGTGATTTGAGAATGGGCGGACAAATCCTGCCTGCCAGGGCCGCCGCCAGCCGCTCTCACCCCTCCATCTCACGGTAAAAACAGGCCCCTGCCCCGCCGGACCCGCCGGCCGCCGCCGCAATGGTTCCCCCGCCGCGACGGAACTTCTTTTTTGGCAATCCAGTCATTGACAAAACGGCTTAAAGTTACTAAAATAGAATTATTGGCCTTTAGCCAGCAGCGCACAGGGAGGAAGCACCATGTACCACTGCCATATTCAAATCTATTTTGCCGGATGCCCGCAATGCGTGTCAAATGCCATACGGGAAATGCCCCCTCTGGATCATTTTTCTCATACTTTTCTTGAGAGCAGCCAGCCAGACCCGGCTTTGGCCGCCAAGGCCAGCGTAATCCTGGCCTGGCTGGAGGGGCCCGGTGCTGCGGAGGCGCTGGAGCCCCTTCTCTCCAACCGGCAGGCGGAGGTCATCCTCCTGGCCGGGAGGGAGTTGGCCGGGCTCCTGACGCCTGTCCTGCCGGAGGTAAAGGACGTTTGGACAACGCCAATGGAGCTGGAGGAAATCCGCTTCCGGTTCCTCCGCTGGCAGCAGTCCTATAAGCGGGACAAGGACTACTGGCAAGCCAACCAATATCTGGAGGCGGCTATCAACAGCGTGCCCAACCTGGTCTGGTACAAAACCAGGGACGGCGTACACGAGAAGGTAAATGACAGCTTCTGCCGCACCGTCAACAAAACCAAGCAGCAGGTCCAGGGCCAGCGTCACGCCTACATCTGGGATGTGGAGCACGACGACCCCGCCTGCATTGAGTCCGAAGAGGAAGTCATGCGCCGCCGGGAGACCTGCATCTCTGAGGAGACAGTCCTGACCGGCGAGGGCCCCCGGCTCCTGACCACCTACAAGTCCCCCCTCTACGATTTGGACGGCAGCGTCATGGGCACTGTGGGCGTGGGTATCGACGTGACCCGGGAGCGGGCCTATGAGCAGGAGATCATCGACAAGAGCCGCACTCTGGAGGCCATCTTTACCACTATGGACTGCGGCATTATGTGCCACAGCCTGGACGGCTCCCGCATCCTCAGCGTCAACCGGGCCGCCCTCAGCATTCTGGGCTACAAGACCCAGGATGAGCTGATGGCGGCGGGGTTCCAGATGGTGGCGGACACGGTGCTGGATGAGGATAAGCCGAAGCTGCGGGAGAGCATTCAGTCCCTGGAGGACCCCGGAGACAGCGTCAGCGTGGGCTACCGCGTGCGCCATCAGGACGGCACGGTCCTCCACATCATGGGCAACGTGAAACTGGTAGAGGAGGACGGGCAGCGGTTCTACCAGCGGTTTTTGCTGGACTGCACGGCCCAGAAAATGCGGGAGCAGCAGGAGCGGGCGGAGACGGAACGGCGGCAGATGGGGCTGGTCCACGCCCTGAGCATCGACTACGGCCTGGTGTGCTTCTTCGATCTGGACTCCGGCGAGGGCGCCCCTCTGCGGACCGCAGACACCATCGACCCGGCCTTTGCCGCCCTCTTTTCAGGGGACCTCTCTTTCCAGGAGTGCATGAAGGCGTACATAGAGGAATTTGTCCACGCCGACGACCGGGACGACCTGCGGCAGGCCTGCTCTCAGGAGAGCCTGAAGGATGAGCTGGCCAGTAAAATCACCTTCTATGTCAACTACCGGGCCCACCGCGGCGGCGAAACACAGTACCACCAGCTCAAGGCCGTGCGGGTAGGAAATTGGATGGTCCGCCGGGGAGTTGTGGTGGGCTTCCGCAATGTGGACGACGAGACCCGCCGGGAGATGGAGCGCACCGCCCTGCTGGAGGACGCCCTCTCCCAGGCCAACCGGGCCAGCAAGGCGAAGAGCATCTTCCTCTCCAACATGAGCCACGACATCCGCACGCCTATGAACGCTATCGTAGGCTTTACCACCCTGGCCATCACCCACATCGACCGTCAGGACCAGGTAGAGGAGTACCTGAAAAAAATCCTCACCTCCGGCAACCACCTGGTGAGCCTCATCAACGACGTGCTGGATATGAGCCGTATTGAGAGCGGCAAAATGCGGCTGGAGGAGGCCCTTTGCAGTCTGCCGGACATCCTCCACGGTCTCCGGAGCATCGTTCAGGCGGACATCCGGGCCAAACAGCTGGATCTGTACATTGACGCGGTGGACGTCATCAACGAGGACATCTACTGCGACAAGCTGCGGCTGAATCAGGTGCTATTGAACCTGCTGAGCAATTCCATCAAATACACCGGCAGCGGCGGTATTGTCAGCGTGCGCATCCGGGAGAAGCCCGGCGCGCCGGAGGGGTACGCCACCTATGAATTCTCCATCAAGGACACCGGCATCGGTATGAGCGAAGAGTTTGTCTCCCACATCTTCGAGCCCTTTGAGCGGGAGCGCAACTCCACCATCAGCGGCATCCAGGGCACCGGCCTCGGCATGGCCATCACCAAAAACATCGTGGAGATGATGAACGGCGCCATCGACGTGCGGAGCGAGCAGGGTGTGGGCACGGAGTTCATCCTCACCCTCACCTTCCGCCTTCACAACGGGCCCCAAAAGGTCCAGGTCATCCCGGGGCTGAAGGGGTGCCGGGCCCTGGTGGTGGACGACGACTTCAACACCTGCGACAGCGTCACCTATATGCTCCAGCAGCTGGGTATGCGGGCGGAGTGGACTCTCTCGGGCCGGGAGGCCGTGCTGCGCACCCGGCAGGCGGTAAGCCGGGACGACAGCTACAGCGTCTACCTCATCGACTGGCTCATGCCGGACATGAACGGCATTGAGGTGGCCCGGCGAATCCGGAAGGAGACCGGGGAGAACGTGCCCATCATCGTGCTGACCGCCTACGACTGGTCCGACATTGAGGACGAGGCCCGGGAGGCCGGGGTAACGGCGTTCTGCGCCAAGCCCCTCTTCCTCTCCGAACTCCGGCGCTGCCTCTATGCCGTTGTGGACGCCGGGAAGCCCCAGAGGGAGGGAGCGCAAAAGCCCCCCTGCCGCCACACCGGTCGCATCCTCCTGGCGGAGGACAACGAGCTGAACCAGGAGATCGCCGCCGCCATTCTGGGGGAGGCGGGCTTCTCCGTGGAGATTGCCGGCAACGGCCGGGACGCGGTAGAGCTTCTGAAGAAAAATCCTCCCGGCTACTACAAGGTAGTTTTAATGGATGTCCAGATGCCGGAGATGGACGGCTACGAGGCCACCCGGACCATCCGGTCCATAGAGGACCAGGCGCTGGCCGCCGTCCCCATCATCGCCATGACCGCCAACGCCTTCGAGGAGGACCGCCGGGAGGCCCTGCGGTCCGGCATGAATGGCCACATCGCCAAGCCCATTGATATTGAGGTACTCTTTGAGACCTTGGACCAGATTTTAAGTTAGGCGGGGGAACGCGCAGGGAGGGAGAACTGCTGGATGGAGCCTGTTTGCTATATTGTTGGGGCTCAGGAGCCGGGACCGGCGCCCCTCGCCCCCCACCGGCCCGCCTTTGTCATCGCCGCCGACCAGGGGCTGGAGCACCTGCGGGCCCGGGGAATAGAACCGGACCTGATCGTGGGGGATTTCGACTCCCTGGGCTGGTCCCCGGAGGGGGAAAACGTCCTGCGCCACCCGGTGGAAAAGGACGATACGGACATGCTCCTGGCCGTCCGGGAGGGCCTGCGGCGCGGGTACAGGGAGTCCGTGCTGTACGGCGGCCTGGGCGGGCGGCTGGACCATACCCTGGCCAACCTGCAAACCTTGGTATTCCTGGCCCGGCGGAACGCCCGGGGCTGGCTTCTGGGTGACGGACTGGCGGTGACGGCCCTGCGAAACGGCAGCCTCGCCTTTGGCCCGGAGCACGCCGGGACCATCTCCGTTTTCTGCGCCGGGGCGGACGCCAGGGGCGTGGACCTGGAGGGGCTCTACTACCCGCTCCGGGACGCGGTTCTCACCAGCGGATTCCCCCTGGGGGTCAGCAACCAGTTTACCGGCTGTCCCGCCCGGGTGTCCGTCCGTGAGGGAGAACTGCTGGTGCTCTGGCAGGAGACGCCGGAGGCTCTGCTAGCCCGGCTATGAATCCCACAAAAATAGAGGGCGGCAGCTGGATCCGTAGACCCGGCCGCCGCCCTGCTTGTCTGCGCCTCAGCGCTTGTTCTCGTTGTTGTTCTGCTTCTGATTCTGATTATTCTGGTTCTGGTTGCTGTTCTGGTTCTGATTGTTCTGGTTCTGGCTGTTCTGATTGTTCTTCATAGCATGGGAACCTCCTTTCCAAAAACGGTACGCCTCTAGTATGGCCCCGCCGGACCGGGGTTATACAGAAAATTCAGGGAATAAAGAGGAAATTTTCGGAAAATACTAGGGCTATCCGGCATGGAGAAAGGAGTCATCGCCATGAATTTACAAGACAGCGTCACAAAAGAGAACCTTCTGCGGGCCTTCGCGGGGGAAAGCCAGGCCAGAAACCGCTACACCTTCGCCGCCCAAACCTGCTGCAACAACAAGTTACAGGTGCTGGAGGCTATTTTCCTCTACACCGCCGGGCAGGAGAAGGAGCACGCGGAGGTGTTCTATAACCATCTGGTAAAGGCTGGGTGCGATAACGTAACCCTCAGCGCCAACTACCCCGTGGACCTGGCGGATCAGCCGCTGAAGCTGCTGGAGCTGGCCCGGGAGCACGAACTGGACGAATACAACGACGTGTATCCCGCCTTTGCCCAGAAAGCCGAGGAGGAGGGCTTCGCGGAGATCGCCCGCCACTTCCGCCAGATCGCGGCCATTGAAAAGGTCCACGCGGACCGGTTCGACCGCTTTGCCAGGCTGCTGCGGGAGAACAAGCTCTTTGTCAGCGATGTGGAGACCGGCTGGATGTGCCTCAACTGCGGCCACGTGCTCCAGGGGACCCGCGCCCCCGGAAAATGCCCTGTCTGCGACCACGACCAGGGATATTTTATCCGCCTGGAGCTGTCGCCATACGAGCGCTGAGCGCCGGGGCGGCCAAAACCTTTCTTTAGGAAAAACCGGGGTTCCCCCAGCGGGAATCCCGGTTTTCCATACGGAGAAGCGGGGCTCTGGAAAATTTATGTATACATTTGGGAAAAACTGTGGTATACTATAGAATGTAGGTCTGCGGACCTCCCAAAAGAATCCTCCGCCGGACAGGCGTTTTGAACTTGTTTTTTGCAGGCAGCCGAGGGCGGGCCTGTGATGAAATAGTGGTGCGCCATACAGGACGCGTCACACGAAAAGCAGCTTGACGTGGAAGCGGGCGGCGGTTCCCGGCGGCGCACTGTGCGCCCTGGGACCGCTCTACCCGTCTACTTGCGTTGCGCCCGCTTTTCCTCTATCCATATATTATTATGAGCAAAAGGAGTGTACAAATTTGGCGGAAAAAATGAAAATTATCCCCCTTGGCGGTCTCAACGAGATCGGCAAGAACATGACAGTTTATGAACACAGCGGCGAACTCATTGTGGTGGACTGCGGCATGGGCTTCCCGGACGGGGACATGTACGGCATCGACCTGGTGATTCCCGACGCCACCTACCTGGTTAAGAACAAGGCCCGCATCCGCGGCCTCTTTATCACCCACGGCCACGAGGACCACATCGGCGCCATCCCCTATATCCTGCGGCAGGTGAATATGCCGGTGTACTGCACCCGGCTCACCGCGGGACTCATCAAGCTGAAGCTGGAGGAGCACGGTCTCCTCAAGCAGACCAAGCTGATCACCGTGGAGGCCGGTGAAATGATCCGGGTGGGCAAATTCTATGTGGAGTTTATCCACGTCAACCACTCTATCGCGGACTCCGTGGCCTTTGCTATCCACACGGGCATGGGCGTGATCGTCCATACCGGGGACTTTAAGATCGACTCCACCCCCATCGACGGCGACGTTATCGACCTGGGCCGCTTCGGGGAGCTGGGCCGGGAAGGCGTGCTGGCCCTGCTGGCGGACTCCACCAACGTGGAGCGGCCCGGCTATACCATGAGCGAGTCCATTGTGGGCCGCACCTTTGGCCGCCTCTTCACCGGTTGTAAACAGCGCATTATCGTCACCACATTCGCCTCCAACGTCCACCGTATCCAGCAGATTATCGACGCGGCCGCCGCCTGCGGCCGGAAGGTGGCGGTGACGGGCCGCAGCATGGAGAACATCATGCGGGTGGCCACGGACCTGGGCTATATGACCCTGCCCAAAAACACCGTGTTGGACATCAACAAGGTCAAGACCATGCCCCTGGACAAACAGGTCCTGGTCACCACCGGCAGCCAGGGGGAGGAGATGAGCGCCCTCTACCGCATGGCCTTCTCCCAGCACCGGCAGATCGACGTGGGCCCCGGAGACCGGGTCATCATCTCCGCCAGCGCCATTCCCGGCAACGAGAAGACAATCGGCCGGGTTATCGACGAGCTCTTCCGCAAGGGCGTGGACGTTATCTACGACAAGAGCGACCCCCTTCACGTCTCCGGCCACGCCTGTCAGGAGGAGCTGAAGATTATCCACGCCCTCACCCGGCCCAAGTTCTTCATCCCCCTTCACGGGGAGCAGCGGATGCTCCGCCGCCACATGAAGCTGGCTATGGAGATGGGCATGGACCGGCGGAACATCGTCCTGCCGGACATTGGGGACGTCATTGAGCTGACCGCCAAGACCATCAAGGTGGCGGAGACCGCCGCCCCCTCCGGGTCCGTGCTGGTGGACGGCAGCGGTGTAGGCGACGTGGGCGCGGTGGTGCTGCGGGACCGGAAAATCCTGGCGGAGGACGGCATCGTGGTCATCATCATCAACCTCCAGAACGGCCAGATGCTCAGCGAGCCGGAGATCATCACCCGGGGCTTCATCTACGTCAAGGAGTCCGAGGAGCTCATGCGGGAGCTGCGGGAGCTGGCTGGCAGCGCGGCCCTCACCGCTATCGGCAAAAAGGGCCGGGATATCGGGGAGATCCGCAGTGTGGTGAAGGCCTCTGTGAGCAATTACCTCTTCAAGAACACAAAGCGGAGCCCCATGATTATTCCAGTGGTAAACCGGCTGTAGGCGGCGGGGACCGCGGGCAGCTGAAAAAAGGGGCCTCCCCAGCTGGAGAGGTCCCTTTCAATACTTCTTCGGGGAAATGGCGCGGTCATTGGAAAATGGATATATTGGGCATCCTAAGCCGGGGGTTGTGGAGGATAAATATGAAAAAGACGGACCTTCTTGTCAAAATGCTTATGGGGGATATTGAAAATAAAACCGTTCTCGAGGTGGCCTGTGGAGCGGCTGATTTCTCTATTTCCGCGTCGGCCTATTCAAATAGCGTCTACTGCATTGATCTTGACGCCGGAAGAATCAGCGGCAGCCTCCCGGAACAGGTACATTTTCAAATCATGGACGCGGCCAAAATGGAGTATGCGGACAGTACCTTTGATACGATTATTTTATATAACGCATTTTCTCACGTTCAGTCTCAATGGCCCGGCATTGAGCGCGAGTGCAAACGGGTGCTGAAGGCGGACGGCCTTCTCTATGTCGTTGGAACCTGGAAACTGGATACAGGTTTCATGGCGGAGGTTTTTGGCGGTAACGCAAAATGGCGGGGCGAATTTCTGATTGCTGAAATCAGGAAGTAGCTTTACCGCCTGCGGTAAAGACCGCATTCACGAAGCATCTAAAGCTGGTGCTTGGATCTGGAGGTAATCATGGAACAACTTATGATACGGCCCTACCAGCCCCAGGACTGGCCCCGGCTGGCCGCGATCCACGACGCCGCCCGGCTCCTGGAACTTCGGCTGGCGGGCCTGGAGGATGCGTTCCTCCCCCTGGAGGTTGCGGCGGAGCGGGAGGACCTCTTCGGCTACACCCTGCGGGTGGCGGAGTGGGCGGGCCAGGCTGCGGCGTTCGCCGCCTACACGGAAGACGAGCTGGCCTGGCTCTATGTGGACCCCGCCTACATGCGCCGGGGGATCGGGTCCCGGCTGGTGCGGTACGTGCAGGCGAACACCGCCGCCCGGCCCCTGACCATTGAGGTTCTGGCGGGTAATGCGCCCGCCCTGGCTCTCTACCGGGCCATGGACTTTCAGCCAGTGGACGCCCGGACCGGCGCCATGCCCGGCAACGAGGCGTTCCGGGTGACGGTCCATGTGCTGGTATTCAATGGCTAGCGTTTTAGCCTGAGGCCCGCTTTTTGGGAATCTGAATGGTAATGGTAATTTCGTCGTCGCTCTCCTGCCGGTCGCATTTGGCGTCCACACCGGCCCGGCGGATGGTCTCCATACCCCTGCTGACGCTGTTGAGAAAGAGCCGCACGTCCTTGATAACATATACAGACCGCTTGGCCGGGGACTCCCGCTGCCTGTTCCGCAGCAGCTCCTCTATGTACTCCTCGGACGCGGCCACGTTCAGCCCCTTCTCTCCGATGTGCCGCAGGGCGGCGGTCTGGGCCTCCTCCCCCTCCAGCCGCAGCAGGGTCCGGGCGTGGCGTTCCGTGAGGCCGTACTGCCGCAGCAGGTCCACACAGCCGGGGCTCAGCCGCAGCAGGCGCAGCTTGTTGGCCACCGCCGACTGGGACCGGCCC
>CATIYU010000192.1 GCA_949739085.1 uncultured Eubacteriales bacterium
CCTGGCGGGGCGGTACGCCCCCCGCTGCCAGCGGCACATCTCCACCCAGGCCAGCGTGGCAAACTACGCCTCCGCCGCCGCCTGGTATGACTTGGGCGCCAGCCGGGTGATTCTGGCCCGGGAGCTGAGCCTGGAGGAGATCCGGGAAATCCGGGCGCGGACGCCCCAGGCCCTGGAGCTGGAGGCGTTTGTCCACGGGGCCATGTGCGTCAGCTACAGCGGCCGGTGCCTCCTCTCCAGCTATATGACCGGCCGGGACGGCAACCGGGGGGCCTGCGCCCAGCCCTGCCGGTACCAATACTACCTCATGGAGGAGAAGCGGCCCGGGGAGTTTTTCCCCGTTTTCGAGGACGAACAGGGGACCTACATCCTGAACGCCCGGGATATGTGCATGATCGGCCATGTGGACGACCTCATAGACGCGGGCCTCTCCAGCCTGAAGATTGAGGGCCGGGCCAAGAGCGCCTACTACGCCGCCGTGGTCACCGGGGCCTACCGCCACGCCATCGACAGCGCGGCGGCGGGAGAACCGCTGGACCCCGTCTGGCGGGAGGAGGTGGAGCGGGTCAGCCACCGGCACTACTCCACCGGCTTCTACTACGGCCCCCCGGGGCAGTACACGGAAAATTCCCGGTATATCCGCCAGTGGCAGGTGGTGGCCCTGGTGGAGGACTGCGATGGGGCGGGCCTGGCCACGCTGTCGCTGCGCAACAAATTCTCCGCCGGGGACCAGCTGGAGCTGGTGGGCCCCAACGTGAAGCCCTTCGCCTTCACCGCCCCCATGATGGAGGACGGGGAGGGCGCACCCCTGGCGGAGCCCAAGACACCCCAGATGCTGTTCCGGATGCGCCTGCCCCGGCCCGTCCCCGCCGGGAGCATTCTGCGGATTGCCAGGGACCTGTCCGCCATGTCGTAGAAGGGAGAGAGGGAAGATGGAGCTGCTGGTGCGCAGGCTTTTGCCGGAGGAGCTGGACGCCGCTCTGGCTCTGGCCTGGGAGGTGTACCTGGAATTTGAAGCGCCGGACTACGGCCCGGAGGGCGTGGAGGCATTCCGGGCAGATATCATGGAGAACGAACTATTTAAGGATACCTGCCGCAGAGGGGAGAACCGCATGTGGGGAGCCTTTGACGGGGACAAGCTGGCGGGAATGTTCGCTATGCGCGGGGCGGCCCATATCTGCCTGGTTTTTACCCGCAGGGAGTATCAGCGGCGGGGAGTCGCTACGGCCATTTTCCGGCGGCTGGAGCAAGACGTGCGAAGGGAAAACCCCGGAGTGGGTCGGCTGACCCTGAACAGCTCCCCATACGGAGGGCCTTTCTATCACTGGCTCGGTTTTGCGGAAACAGATTCAGAACAAGTCAAGCACGGCATCCGGTTCACGCCCATGGCTTACATTTTGAAGTGAGGACTGCCATGAACGCAGATACGCTGCTTTTTTTTGAAAAAACCCCCGCCGCCCTGCCGCTGTACCAGGCGCTGGAGGCGCGGGTGCTGGCGGAGTTCCCGGACGTGAAGATCCGGGTGCAGAAGACCCAGATCTCCTTCTCCCAGCGGCGGAACTTCGCCTTCGCCTCCCTCCTTCCGGCGCGGAAGGCCGGGGAGCGCCCGGCGGTATTTATCACCGTCACCTTCGGCCTGGGCCGCCGGGTGGATTCCCCCAGAATTGACGGCTCGGTGGAGCCCTACCCCAACCGCTGGACACACCACGTCATGGTCTCGTCGGAGGAGGAGCTGGACGGCGAGCTGATGGATTGGCTCCGGGAGGCGGCGGCCTTCTCCGCCGCCAAGCGCTGAGGAGGCGGATGATGGACCGCGAATACGAGAAACTGAAGAACTGGCTGGAGGAGACCCGGGACCAGCCGCTGGAGGCCATGGACGCCTTTTTTGACGCGCGGGTGGAGGAGTACGAGGACCACATGTCCCCCTGGCGGCGGCACTACGCCTGGATGGCGGACCTGCTGCCGGAGGGCGCGGGGACCCTGCTGGACGTGGGCTGCGGCACCGGCCTGGAGCTGGACCGCATTTTCCGGCGGTTCCCGGACCTGGAGGTCACCGGCGTGGACCTCTCCCGGGAGATGCTGGCAAAGCTCCGGGAAAAGCACGGGGACAAAAATCTGACGCTGCTCCAGGGGGACTACTTCACCCTGGAGCTTGGCCGGGAGCGCTATGACGCCGCCGTGGCCTTTGAGACCCTCCACCACTTCCCGGCGGAGAAAAAGCGGGAGCTCTTCGCCAAAATCCGCCGGAGCCTGCGGCCCGGCGGCGTGTATCTGGAGTGCGACTACATCGCGGGGACCCAGGAAATCGAGGACCTGGTTTTCTCCGAATATGAGCGGCGGCGCAGGCGGGACGGCGTCCCGGAGGGGCGGTTCGTCCACTTCGACACGCCCCTGACCCTGGCCCACGAGATGGAGGCCCTGGAGGCGGCGGGATTCTCCGCCGTGGAGCTGGCGGGCTACCTGCCCGGGGACGCCAACACGGCGGTCATCCGGGCGGTGAGAGGAGGCGGATGAAGATGCGGGCAAAAAAAGCGCTGAAAATCCTGCTGGCCGCGGGGCTGGCCCTTATCCTGGCGGTCGCGGCCTACGCTCTCTACGTGTTCCTCTCCTGGTACCGGGTGGAGGACAGCCTTGCGCTGGAGGTGGACCAGCCCGACGCGGACTGCGTCACCGCCAGCGTGGAGAGGGGGCGGGTCTACCGCGCGGTCTCCTACAACATCGGCTTTGGAGCCTACAGCAGTGGCTACAGCTTCTTCATGGACGGCGGCACGGAGAGCCGGGCCCGGTCCGGGGAGGCCGTCAGGGAGAACGTAGCTGGCGCTATGGCCGCCGCCATGCAGCTGGCCCCCGACTTCCTCCTGCTCCAGGAGGTGGATGTGGACGGCACCCGCAGCCGCCACGTGGACGAACTGGCGCTGGTCAAAGAGGCCTGGGAGGCCGCTTCCAGCCGCCCGGCCTTCTCCACCTTCGCCCAGAACTACGACAGCCCCTCCCTCCTCTGGCCCCTCCTGGAGCCCCATGGGGCCAACCGGGCCGGAATCGCGGTCCTCTCGCGGCACTGTATCAGCTCCGCCCTCCGGCGGCAGCTGCCCATTGAGGACGGCTTCATGAAGCTGGTGGACCTGGACCGGTGCTACAGCGTGCAGCGCGTCCCCCTGACCGCCAACGGCGGGCCGGAGCCGGACGGGCGGGAGCTGGTGCTCTATAACCTCCACCTCTCCGCCTACACCTCCGACGGGACCATCGCGGAAGAACAGCTGAAGCTGCTCTTTGCGGACATGCTCTCGGAGTACGAAAAGGGGAACTACGCCGTGGCGGGGGGCGACTTCAACAAGGACCTCCTGGGCCGCTCGGACGAGATTTTCGGCGTGTCCGGCCCGGCGTACACCTGGGCCCAGGCCATCCCGGCGGAGATTATCCCGGAGGGGCTCTCCATCGTGGCCCCCTTCGACCCGGCGGACCCGGTCCCCTCCTGCCGCAACGCCGACCGGCCCTACGGCCCGGACAACTACGTGGTGACCGTAGACGGGTTCATCGTCTCCGGGAACGTGACCGCGGCGGCGGCGGGGGTCCTGGACACCGGCTTCCGCTGGAGCGACCACAACCCGGTGTATCTGGATTTCATCTTACATTGACAGGCAAATGCCGGTTGGAAATTCCATCCAACCGGCATTCTTTTGCGCTACACCCCCAGGGAGAAGCGCTCGTGGACGCTGTCCGCCGTAATGGGGTTGAAGCGGATGCGCTCCGTGCTGTGGGCCTCCGCCAGGGCGTTGTACGCCGCCCACGCCTCCTCCTGGGTCATCTGGAACAGGACATCCGGGTCCGTCTCCCGCCAGAACCGCCCGATGGCCTCCCGCATAGCCGCCAGGGCGGCGTCCCGCTCTCCTACCGTCACGGAGGCGGGGCTGCCAACGTGGTAGGAAACCTCGTAGTACAGGCGGCCCTGGTCCATGGCCTCCTGCCGCGGGGGGAGCGCGCCGAGGAACACCGGGTCCCGCTGGTCCTGGAAGAGGGGGTTGCTGTTGCGGACCTGCATGACGTTCTCCTGTCTGGACTGCCAGCAGGTGGTCTCCAGAAAGGCCCGCTCCTCCTCTGTCAGGTCCACCGCGTAGCTCCGGAGATACGCGGCGCTCATGACGCGTTCACATGCCTCCGGGTTTTCGTCCGCCCAGTCCAGAAGCCGCTGGTTGAATTCCTCCAGGCTCAGCCGCTGGTAGTCCGCCGCGCGCAGGGCCAGGAGGCTGTCGTAGTCCGCCCGGGTGGCGGACCGCTCTCCCGCGCCTGCCCGCTCGTCCATGCATTCAAATTGGATATTGTCCGCCGTCACCGGATGGAAGGTCAAGCCGCCCCGGCTGGCGGTCTTTGCCCAGGCGTTGAAGCGGTCCACCACGTCCGCCTCCGTCAGCTGGAGCAGGTCCTCCAGGTCCGTATTCCACCAGAACCGCTGGATAGCCTCCCGCATGGCGGAGACGCAGTCGTCCCGCTCCCCCACCGTCACAACAGATTTGTCCGAAACGTGGTAGGAGATATCATAGTACAGCTGGCACCAGGCCATGACCGCGCCGTCCACGTCGCGGCTCCACGTGGGCAGGTTGGCGCTGAAGCCGGGGTCCTCCTCCGGCAGGCCGGTGTGGAGGCTCCGGATTTGCATGGCGTTCTCCGTGCCGGATTGGTGGCAGGTGAGGGCCGCGAACGTCCACTCCTCCTCCGTCAGGTCCACCGCGCAGTCGCTCCAGATGACGTCGCATTCAATGCGGTCGTAGGCGTCCTGATGTTCATTGGCCCAGTCCAGAAGCCGCTGGTTGAATTCCTCCAGACTCAGCCGCTGGTAGTCCGCCGTGCGCAGGGCCAGGAGGCTGTCGTAGTCCGCCCGGGTGGCGTTGGGGAACTCCCGCTCCTCCTGGTCCCCGCTGGCGGCGTTTCGCTGGCGGTCAAATTCCGCCTGCTCCTCCGGCGTGGCCAGGCGCAGCCCCGTGAGGGTGCTCCCCTCGTACACCGCGAACAGCTCCACCGCGTCCGGGCCGTAGGCCCCGCTCCCGGCGTGCTCGGTAATCCAGCCCTTCAGGGGGTCCATAATGCCCCGGACCTCATGGCCCTGAAAGCCCATGGTCAGGCCGTTGCCGTCCAGGTCCGGGTCGTCGAAGACGTAGGCGAGGCCGAAGGCCACATAGGGGGTCAGAAGGCGGTCCCACTTCGCGGCTGTCTCGCTGGAGCTCTGGACGTGCAGGGCCTCGTCCGCCGGGTCCATGGGCTGGAAGACCCACTGGAGGCTTACACGCAGCTCCCCGGTGGAGAGGCTGGCCGTCAGGCTGGCAATTTTCTGGGTAAGAGCGCTGTTCATCCGCTCCTCATCCTGTAGCTCCTCCGTGGTATAGCCCTCCAGCAGCTGGCGGAACGCCGCCTCCGCCGCCCTACGGGCCTCCTGGTACTCGCCCACCGTCAGCTTGTTCCGGTCCAGAACGGACAAGTAGCAGTCGTACTCCACCATCGCGCTGCGCTGGGCGGCCCCATCGGAGAAGGACCGGTTCTGCCAGCCGTCCCCGGTCAGGGGCAAGCAGATCTGGAAGAAGTAGTCGTTAAACGCCGCCAGGGCCTCCGCCTCCTCCCCGGCGGGGAGTTCATAGCTCCCCTCGCTCTGGGCGTAGCGGTCGATGAGGGCGACGTCCGCCGGGGCGTCCCACTCCGCCCACATCTTTTCCTGGTAGTCCGCCACGGTCATGTCCTCATAGCCCTGGAACCACAGGGCAAAGAGCCGCTGGCTCTCCTCCTCCGTGAAGTCGCCGCCGGGGATGGCGGTGAGGTGCTCCCGCAGTCCGGCGTCCTCCCGCTGGGGCGCGGAGGTGGCAAAGGCTATGCTCACACAGCAGACGAGGGCCGCAGCCGCCAGAACAGCGGCCAGGGAGCGCTTTTTTGTCTTCATAATGGCAGTAATCCTCTCTTCGATGGCGTTTTTGCTGAAGGCGCTGGAGAAGGGGCCCAGGCCGCTCCGCTGCTCCTCCATGCTGATAAGGGTCCTGGCGTAGCTGGCCCGGCGCTCCAGCCCGAACCGCCGGACCACCGCCTCGTCACAGCTGAGCTCGATGTCCCGGTTGGCCAGCACGTACATGCACCAGACCAGGGGATTGAACCAGTGGATACAGGCGGCGGCGGCGAGGAACAGCTTCCAGAGCGCGTCCAGCCGCCGGATGTGGACCAGCTCGTGTTCCAGCACCCAGGCCATGCGGGGGGCGTCGGACCAGTCCGCGTCCCCGGGCAGCAGAATCACCGGCCGTAACACCCCGTAGGTGAGGGGCGCGGCGTCCCACTGGCGCAGGGTGACGGTCCGGCGCAGCGGGTGGTCCGCCAGCCAGCGCCGGGCCTCCGGATCCTCCACCGGCAGGGCGGCGCGAAACGCCCGGCGGCAGCGGAC
>CATIYU010000193.1 GCA_949739085.1 uncultured Eubacteriales bacterium
GCTTTCGTTTCTGCCCATATCCCCACCATCGAGGAGGAGGCACGCGCCGAGGCAAATCAGCAGGCCCAGCTTATTTACCAGCAGATTCTTTCTGAAAAGCAAGTCGCTGCGGGAATGTTGTCGGAATCTTCCGGGCCGCTGGCTGGCGGTGGCCCGGCGAGGCATAAACCTCACCGGGCAGACGAAAGGAGTATTCTGCATGAGCGATAATCTGGCCTATCGGGACGATTTCCAGGAAAAAATACGGGAAGAGCTGATTGGCGGGGAAGTGTTTCTTATGGCTCCTGCTTCCACCAATCACGTTCTTGTCTCTGGCAATGTCTACAGTATTTTCGGAAACTATTTGAAAGGGAAAAAATGTGTCCCTTTCATGCACGGGATGAAGGTATTTCTCATGGAACAGGACCATTTTGTCCCAGATATGATGGTGGTCTGCGACCTGAACAAGATTAAGCCAGACGGTGTCCATGGCGCTCCCGATCTGGTGGTAGAAATTCTTTCCCCTAGCACAATGCGCAATGATAGGACCCGTAAAAAAGAAGTCTACGCAAAGTGCGGCGTTCGGGAATACTGGATTATCAGCCCGGGTGATAAGGCGGTTGAACAGTACCTTTTACGGGATGGGGATTTGGTTCTAAACTCTATTTACGTCCTGCCTCCTGAGTGGATGCCTGCCAGAATGACTGAAAAAGAGCGTGCTGAGGTTGTCACACGTTTTAAGTGCAGCTTATATGACGACCTGGACATCCGTCTGGAGGACGTTTTCTACCGCACGTTCTGAAAACAAAAAATCCGCCCCTAGTGTTGGCGCACCCGGGACAGGAGGAATGAGTTTCCGGGACAGGCCCGTATACTTCACTCAAGACAAAGTGATCATACACCTGCCCCCGGTTGATTGCAACCTTTTTTGAAGTGCGGGTGTTTTCTTTATGGGAAAAAATGAGGCGGCCCTGCTGCGCGTTGATCTCTATATCCGTGTCAGCGGCCAGGAGCAGGATATCAAGGGCCTCTCCCCGGAGGCACAGCAGGAGGATTTGGAGGAGTACGTTAGGGAACGGGGCCGGGTGACCGCCGGCGTCTACATCGACGCGGCGAAGGCGGCCCGGAAGCGGCTGGGCAAACGCACCAACTTCCTGCGGATGCTGGAGGACGTGAAGCAGGACAAGGTAGACCTGATCCTGTTTACCCGCCTTGACCGCTGGTTTCGTTCCGTGGCCGACTATTATAAGGTTATGGAGATTTTAGACGCTTATAGCTGCGGCTAGCTTACCACCCATGAGCAATACGATACCACCACAGCGGACGGGCGGCTGTCCGCCGCAAACTGTCCCGCCTGAAAGATCTGTATGTGAATGAGATGATTGCAAAGGAGAACGATAAAAAATGTTAAGTCCCAAAGAAATCGTAAACAAATGGGTGGACGCTTTTAATGCAGGCGATGTCGACTCGATTGTCCGCCTGTATGACACTGACGCAACGAACCATCAGGTTGCAAATGAGCCTGTTACAGGGATTGAAGCAATCAGAGAAATGTTTACAACCGAGTTTTCCACTGCGAAAATGGTTTGTATTGTTGAGAATATTTTTGAAGACGGGCAGTGGGCGGTCTTGGAGTGGCGCAATCCGGTTGGGCTGCGTGGCTGCGGATTTTTTCATGTTGTGAATGGAAAAATCCTATTTCAATGCGGATATTGGGATAAACTTTCTTTTTTAAAGCAACACAATCTCCCTCTGGAATCGTAATATAGCTTCCAGTTGAGCGGGGGGCCGCCTGTACAGGCAGCCCCCCGCTTTGTGCGTCATAAGGAGCATTTTTCAGCCTTCAGCCTGTTCCAAATAGTCCTCTGCGGCCAACAGGACCTCCTCGTCCGTGGCGTAGGTGACCCGCCCGCAGGCTTCCAGGAAGGCGAACCAGCCAATCTCCGAAATCTCCGTCTCTTGGGCGTGTTCCGCGCCGCCCACGGGGGTGGCGGTGAAAAAGATGACGTCCTTGATCACCCCGGGCTTAGGGTAGTAGGTCACTTGGCGGCGGAAGGCGGTGCTGACAGCGGCCTCCAGGCCGGTCTCCTCCCAAATTTCCCGCCGGGCGGTCTCCTCCTCGGTCTCAGAGCCCTCTACGTGGCCCTTTGGAAAACCCCAGTGTCCGCCGTTGTGCCGGGCAAGGAGGTACTCCCGGCGGCCATCCCGCCGCCTCCAGACCACCGCGCCGCAGGACTTCTCCTCCCGGGCCTTCTGGAACAGCCCGCCGCTGCCCCAGGTCCACTGTCCACCGTGAGCCCCCAGCTCGAAGTGGAGCTTTGCGATGCCCAGGTCCACCAGGGCGAAGGGCCTCTGGTCCAGGGCTTCCGCCTGGGCCGTACCGTCGGGCAGGAGGGAGAAGCGCCAGTTCTGGCGGTTCATGGCGGAGGGCGCCTGTGCCGCCGCCTCCAGACCACCGCGAAACCACGCCGGAGCGCTGGCGGCGTCCGGGGACAGCGGCGTATTGTGCCGGGCCGCCGGGGCCCCGTGGTCCGGCGCGCAGCCCAGGGCCACTGCACACACCAGCCGCACCCCCGGCTCCAGACTGCCCTGCTGACTGCCCAACCAGCAGGACCCCAGCCCCATGGCGGCGGCGGTAAGCACCAGCTTCTCCCCGAAATAGCCGCACTTCTCCTCCAGATGCGCTTCCTCCTCCGGCCCGGCCAGGAGCAGATATCCCTGCATGTTTTCCAGCCAGCCTGCGTCCTCCCATCTCAGTTCCAGACGCAGTCCGGACCGCCGGGCGCACTGCTCCGCCACCTTTTCCAGCCGACCCCGCCGGACCGGATCTACCGGCTCCGGCCGGAACCAGCGGATGGAGCTCCTCTTAAAAACAGCCTCAAACAGTGTCATTTTGCCGCCTCCTTTATAGGCATTTTTACCTTCTATTTTAGGGAAAACGGGGGCGCTGTCAAGTGGCAGTTTGTTTCTGGCGCAGCCGCGCCGAAAAAGCGGCCCAGCCGGCAGAACCGGAGGGCCGCTTTTCCATATGACGCGGACCGGGCAGGGTTCGGTCCCGTCCGCGAGGAGCTTACTTTCTGAGCCTTCTCTCCCGGTCGAAGTGGTCCTTGGTGGCTTTGGCTACAACCGGGCTGAGGGCGATGACGCCGATCAGGTTGGGGATGGCCATGAGGCCGTTGAGGGTGTCAGCAATGTTCCAGGCGATATCCAGCTTCATCATGGCGCCCACGATGACGACCAGGGCGAAGATGACCTGATACACCTTCACGGCCTTGTGGCCGAAGAGGAACTCAAAGCAGCGGGAGCCGTAGAGTCCCCAGGTCAGGACGGTAGAGATGGCGAACAGGGTCAGGCAGATGGCCACCACCACGGCGGGGATGGGTCCGCCGAACACGGACTTGAAACCGGCGATGGTGAGGCTGGCGCCCTGGTCGGTACCGTAGGGGACCTCGTTGACGCCCACGCCCAGCAGGACCACCAGAGAGGTCATGGTACAAACCACGATGGTGTCCATGAAGACCTCGAACACACCGTAGATGCCCTGGGCCACGGGGTCGTCCACGTCGGCAGCGGCGTGGGCGATGGGGGCGGAACCGAGACCGGCCTCGTTGGAGAAGATGCCGCGGCCCACGCCCTTAGTAATCGCGGTTTCAATGGTCGCGCCGACAGCGCCGCCAGCCACCGCCTGGGGCTTGAACGCGCCCACGAAGATGGCGCCGAACGCGGCGGGAACCTCAGTGATGTTGAAAACAATCACGATGAGGGAGGCAACCACATAGATAATGGCCATCACGGGCACCAGCAGAGCGCACACGTCGCCAATCCGCTGAATGCCGCCCACCAGAACGATGAACACCACAATGGCGCAGATAATGCCCACCACCAGGGCGATAATCTTCTGCTGGTCCTCAGTGGTGGCGAAGAAGCCGCCGATGGCCTCGTTGACGGTACCAGCGATGGTGTTGACCTGGGTGAGGTTGCCGATGCCGAAGGAGGCGAGGCCGCCAAACAGAGCGAAGATAACAGCCAGCCACTTCCAGTTCTTACCCAGACCGTTTCTAATATAGTACATGGGGCCGCCGACCCACTCGCCCACCTCGTTGCGCTCGCGGTATTTGACGGACAGAGTGACCTCGGAGTACTTGGTACACATACCTACCAGGGCGGAAATCCACATCCAGAACACGGCCCCGGGGCCGCCGATGGCGATAGCGCCGGAGACGCCGGCGATGTTGCCGGTACCGATGGACGCCGCCAGGGCGGTACACATGGCCTTAAAGGGGGAGACCGCGCCGGCCTTGGACTTGCCCTCGGACTTCTTCAGGGCCTTGCCCAGGGTGTTCTTCATAATATAGCCCAGCTTGGTGAACTGCGGGAACTTGCACAGGACGCTCAGCAGCACGCCCGCGCCCAAAATCAGCACCATGGCCGGGATTCCCCAGACGATGTCGTTGATGGTACGCTCAATGCCGTCCGCGCCCAGCAGGCCGCCTACGCGCACGCCTTCCGCATTCAGAGTGCCTAGTAACCAATCCATAAACTCTCTCCTTTCAAAATCCACACACCAGAAAAGAAACGCAGAGCGCCGTCCCAGCGGCGCTCTCCCAAAAAACATACGGCCTAGCCCTCCCCCGCCCCTGCACTGCCGGGGGGAGCCAATGCGCGTTCTGTCCTTTTGCCTGAGAGATTAACGGGGTCCGGCCGCTTGCACCTTCGGCATCCGCGTCGCCGCGGAGTTCTCCAGAATTTCGTCCGCCCGCAGTCCCAGCCTTCCGGCACCCGTACGTTTTACGCCTTAGGTGGAGGGGATTTTTCAGGCCCCTCCTCTCTCCTGCGGACATCCTCCGATATGTAGTTGATGCCTTATTGTAGCACACATCTCCGGCATTTGCAAGAAATATTTTCCACTCGGGGCCTCCGGTTTTGGGCAGGACGCACAAAGGCAAAAAAAGCGCTTGACAAATCCGCTCAAATGTTCTATTATTTTATCAAAACAAGCGTTTTCGACAGGAGGGAACAGAGTATGGATGTGATGGAGAAGCTGACCATATTGACCGGCGCGGCGAAGTACGACGCGGCCTGTACCTCCAGCGGGGCCCAGCGCGCCAGCCGGGCGGGATACACCGGCAACACCTCCTCGTCTATCGCCGGGTGCTGCCACAGCTTTTCCGGCGATGGGCGGTGCGTCACCCTCCTGAAGGTGCTGATGACCAACTGCTGCGTCTACGACTGCAAATACTGCGTCAACCGCTGCTCTAACGACGCCCGCCGGGCGGTCTTTACCCCGGAGGAGCTGGCGGATTTGACCATGCAGTTCTACCGCCGCAACTACATTGAGGGGCTCTTTTTGTCCTCCGGCGTGCTGGTCAGCCCGGACTACACCATGGAGCGGATGATCCGCTGCCTGGACCTGCTGCGCAACCGCTGGCGCTTCAACGGCTATATCCACGCCAAGGCCATCCCGGGCGCCGCCCCGGAGCTGGTGACCCGGCTGGGGATGCTGGCGGACCGGCTGAGCGTGAACGTGGAGCTGCCCTCGGAACGTGGGCTGGCCACCCTGGCCCCCAACAAAACCCGCAAGGCCATCTTCCGGCCCATGGGCCTCATCAAAAACAGCCTTCTGGAGAACAAGGAGGCCCTGGCCAAGTACCGGCACGCCCCCCGCTTCGCCCCCGCCGGACAGAGCACCCAAATGATCATCGGGGCTACGCCGGATTCCGACCGGCATATTCTCTCCCTCAGCCAGTCCCTCTATGACACATACCGGCTCAAGCGGGTCTTTTATTCCGCCTATGTGCCGGTAGTGGAGAACTCCCTCCTGCCCTCCACGGACACCAAGCCGCCCCTTCTCCGGGAGCACCGGCTGTACCAGGCGGACTGGCTCCTGCGGTTTTACGGCTTCCGGGCGGAGGAGCTTCTAGACGAGGACAACCCCAACTTTAACCCCCTGGTGGACCCCAAGTGCGGCTGGGCCCTGCGGCATCCGGAGTGCTTTCCGGTGGAGGTGAACACCGCCAGCCGGGAGGAGCTGCTGCGGGTGCCGGGGGTGGGCACGGTGTCGGCCCAGCGGATTCTGTACGCCCGCCGGGCCCGGCGTCTGGAGCATGAGGACCTGAAAAAAATAGGGGTCGTGCTGAAAAGGGCCCAGTATTTCATCACCTGCAAGGGGAAAATTCTGGACGGGCTGAAGCTCCAGCAGGACAGCATTCTGCGGAACCTGATCGCGGCGGAGCGGGCGGCGCTCCCAACGGCGGAGGTGGAACAGCTGAGTCTGTTCAGCCAGGTGGGATAGGGGGTTATGGGGATGAACAAGAGAGATTTGGGAGAGCGCCTGGGGCGCTGCGGCTTTTGCCGCGGAGTGTGCCCCACCCTGACGGCGGGCCGGTGCGGCGGTTGCGACACCCACCGGCCCGGGGAGTGCTTCACCAGGGACTGCACGGAGCGCAGGGGGCTCCCCTTCCGCACGCTCTGCGGGCAGTTCCCCTGCGAGGAGCTGACCAGCCGGGAGAAGGCCACTATTCTGGACAGGGCCTGGCTGCAATGGAAGCGGAGGGAGGGCGGATGATGGACGCGGTCTACCGCTACGACGGGACCTTTGCGGGGTTCCTCTGCTGCGTGTTTGACAGCTATGTGTACAAGGAGGTCCCCGCCCAGTTTCAGGCTGCGGAGCAGCCCACCCTCTTCCCCGTCCGGCAGGTGGAGGCGGACTCCCGCCGCGCCCGCCGGGTCCTGACCAGCCTGCAAAAAATTGACCCCTACGCCAAGGAACTGGTGGTCAAGGGCTTTTTGACCTGCGCGCCGGAAAAGGAGCGGATGCTGTACCGCTTTATCCAGGCGCTGTACCGCGAGGGACGGCCCCTGCTGCGGCAGCTGAGTCACGAGGCGGTGCATCCCCTTTTGAAGGCCGTGCGCCACCTGGACGGCGAGGTGCATCTGTTGAAGGGTTTTGTCCGGTTTTCGGAGTTCGAGGGGATGCTGGCCGGGGAAATCCGGCCCAAAAACCGGGTGCTGCCCCTGCTGCGGAGACATTTTTGCGACAGGATGTACAACGAGGTATTTCTTCTCTATGACCGCACCCACCGGGAGGCCCTCCTCCACCGGCCGGGACAGTGGGCCATCCTGCCGCTGGAGACCTTCCACATGGCCGCGCCCTCTGCGGAGGAGGCCCAGTACCGCAGGCTGTGGAAGCGGTTTTTCGACACCATTGAAATCAAGGAACGGCACAACCCCAGGCGGCAGATGTCCAACATGCCGAAGCGGTACTGGGAGACCATGACGGAGTTCCAGGACCCGTCCTATTTCCAGCCAGGGGCGGACGCCCTGCCGGACCAGCAAAAGCCCGTTCTGCCGGGCGGAGCGGAGTGAGGAGGCGCATATGGAAACAGAAATTCGGGTGGTTGCTGAGACCAATGGTCACGGAGTCCTGCTGTACGCGGAGAACTTCCCGGGGGCGTTTGTCCGGGGGGCCTCCCTGGAGGAGGCCATGGGGAAATGGCCGGAGGAGCTGGCCGCCTATCTGCGCTGGCGGGACGGCGCGGCCCCGGCGGACTTCGTCCCCCGGATTGTCCAGGAGCAGCGCTGCGGCCTACGCGTGGAGGACGCGGACAGCGATGTCCTCTTTGAGAGCGAGAGGCCGCCCTTGGAGCGGGCGGAGTACGCGGCGCTGAAGGCGCTGTGCCTGCGGTCGGCGGCGGACTTTTTGCGGGTATATGAGAGCGCGCCGGAGAAGGACCGGCCCCTGGTCCCCGCCCGGGAGACGTTCTACGGTCCCGTGCCCCGGACGGCGGAGGAGATGTACCAGCACACGAAGAACGTGAACAGCTACTACTTTGGCGAGACCGGCGTGGCGGTTGGCAATGAACCGGATATCCTCCAATGCCGCCAAGAGGGGTTTGCGCGGCTGGAGGACCAGGAGGGGTTTTTGCGCAATCCAGTCTTTGACGGCAGCTACGGCGAGCTGTGGTCCCTGCGGAAGGTGCTGCGCCGGTTTTTGTGGCACGACCGCATCCACGCCCGGGCCCTGGTGCGCCGCGGCATCCAGGTCTGGGGCCGGACCAACGTGGCGGACCCGTTCTTCTTTGCCGTCTTATAGAAACATATACCCCCAACACCTGTCCGCGGCGCGGGACAGGACGGTGCGCCGCCCATAAAATTTAAGATTTTTTCCATATTATTATTGACAATTCGACACAAAAAAGCTATAGTAACTATGCCTGTATTCCCGGGGGAAACGTACTCAGGAAAACAGGCAATTTTTCTATGCTCCGGCAGAAAACGGGGCAGGCTAAACGGAAAAAGGAACGGGGGAGGATAATGTCCAAAAAGTTGATTCGCCTTGTGGATTGCTGCATGGCGTTTGACGGCGAGCTGGTTCTCGATCATATCAATCTATATTTTAATGACAGTGAGTTCCTCACACTGCTCGGACCCAGTGGCTGCGGCAAGACCACCACCTTGCGCATCATTGGCGGCTTTTTGACGCCCACTTCGGGAGAA
>CATIYU010000194.1 GCA_949739085.1 uncultured Eubacteriales bacterium
GATTTTCAGAACAGGAAAATCTTTTTCGTGCATTAGCTCGTAGCTGCTGGCAGAGGAGATGCCCAGGACCTGGGCGACCATGGCTGCGTTGAGGAACAGAGGCAGGTCATCGTACGTTTTGTATATGGATTGTTTCATGTGATCCTCCTTGAAAAATGTATGATTGATTGGAAGTTTTTCTTGACTTTGTTGCCTTTATAATTTAGACTTAATTAAGAATAATTTTTGTTGAAATTAATGTCGCCAGTATAGCGGATGATTGGTGTCTCGTCAAGTCTTACTTTTTTGATAATAAAATAAGTCTATTTCGGAGGACGCTTATGCAAGACTTCATTTTCAAAACTTACATTGCAGATGGAAAGGAACACTATATCACGACTGATTCGCAGGGCAGAATAGTAGAGACGAGAACTGTTCCCTTTCCGGAGAGCGTGGTTTCTTTGCTCTACAAAAATATTTCGGGATGGAGGGACTGGTTTCGAGGGATCAGTACAATGATTGATTTAATTACACCTTCCGACGCACACGATACTATGAACGATGTTTCGGAACAGTACGACCATCTGACGGAGAGCCTTGCTTACTTTGAGCTATCCAAATTTCGGTGGTGGGAGAAAATCCAGCAGACACGACATGCAACAGGTGTAATGACTGGGGCTGCTTTGCAGGACGAAAGTTTATCTACGTTGTGCGATCAGCTCCTGTCCGCCCAGCAGAAGCTTCAGACTTTGATCCCGCATGTTCTGGATATGGATAGCTCAAAAGATTCGCCGCTTGAGAGAATGGTGAGCTATTACCGGGCGTTGGGACCAGAGTCTCCGGATGTGTATCACTTTGACGCCTGCACGACAAATTTTGAGCTGGTCGATGAGAATACGTTTGCTGAAGCACTTTATCCGGAAACGATTTTTGATATAATCGATTTCCATGTCCGGGAATGTGTGAAGCGAGAGATTAAGTTCCGTGTGTGCAAGAGCTGCGGTAGATATTTTGCGGTGACTGGTCATGCGGGTGTGGAATACTGCGACCGGGTTATCAACAAGAGAGGCCAGACCTGTAAGGAGATCGGTGCGTTCCGCGTATGGGAAAAGAGCAGGAGCGGGGATGCGGTGTTCCGGCTTTACCGCCGTGAGTATAAACGGCGCTTTGCCTGGATCAAGGCAGGGCGGATCGAGCCGGATGCTTTTTATGCCTGGAGCGAGAAGGCCAGAGAGAAAAAGGCAGAATGTGAAACGGACAAGATTTCCTTTGAGGATTTCTCGGAGTGGCTTAGTAATTCATAAAAATACCGCAGGAGGGAAATCGGGAACCAATTCTACCCTGTATAGAGCCTTATTTGCCTACAGTCAGAGCGGCGTACCAATGATTGGTACGCCGCTCTTGCGTGGTGCTTTGTGACTGAAGCTTCATGCCCACGTAACCAACAGGTTGGGCTTCTTGAGTTCCATCGCCCCGCAGATGCCGTCAATTGCTCGGTTTTACGGTTTAAGAAAAGCGGCGGCCAGCCGGGGGTGTACTGTGAGCAGGCGAAGCTCCTGCTCAATGAGCGGAACTTGAAAAATATTGAGTAGGGCAGCTATTACCGGGGGACAGACGTTCAATTGGCAGGATAAAATAAATAAAAAGGGATCCGGTCTTGTCAGGGAAGGGCCGGACCCCCTTGATTCCTGTGAGTCCAGACTCGGCAAAAGCCTGTTTATGTACACTGCGCTATGTGACAAATCCGTTCATTTTGCACAAAAACTGTAAACCAGTTTATATTTTCCCGAAATGATGGTATGCTATAATCATTTTAGAAAAGTCGAGAGATTATATGGAAAATCAAGAAACTTATCTGAATACGGATGCTTGGTCATCGTCTTTCGTGCAAAGCAATCTGAAACTGTGGGAAAAGATCCTTGACGCGCGCAACATCCTGTGCCTCCCTGTGCGTACAATTGTGTTTTCACAGGGGGACCCAGCAAAATACGTCTACGTGGTGCAGTGCGGCAGGATCGTACTCTCAGTCTCTAGCCCGGCAGGGGACGAAAAGGTGCTCATGTATGCCGGCGTGGGGTGCATTATAGGGGAACAGGCGCTGATTGCCGGAATGGAATACTCCTATCAGGCAGTCACCCTTGAGGAGAGTTGCTTTTATCGGATCCCGGCATCCCTCTTTCGCCGGTACCTGACCGCCAATACCGACGTGGCCATGGCCGTAATTTTCAACCTGCTCAACAAGGACCAGTCCCTGATGGCGCACATCGCAGACCTTTCCTTCCGTAGCGCCAAGCACCGGCTGATCCGGGAGCTCCTTTTCTGCGCCAAAACATACGGGAAGCAGCGGGAGAACGGCGTTCTGATCCAGAGGATCTTCAGCCAGGAGGATTTCGGAAAGCGGATACAGGCAAGCAGAGTGACGGTGAACAAGCTCATCCAAGAGCTGGAGCGGCAGGGCCTGCTGCACCATGAGGGGAGACAGCTGGCACTGGACGACGTGGACAAGCTGGAGGTCATGCTGGAGTCCGGCGAGAAATAACCAATACAAGAAAGAGGTGCGGATGGTATGGGGAAATATGTTCTCAAGCGGGTCGCAATGATGATACCTACCCTTCTGGCGGTGGTGTTCATCATTTTCGTGCTCATCAACATCACACCAGGGGACCCGGGGCGGATCATGCTGGGCCAGGACGCCGCCCAGGAGGACGTGGACACTGTCAATGCCATGATGCACATGGACAAACCACTGGTCGCGAGGTATCTCTACTACATATGGGACGCGCTCCATCTTGACTTTGGGGTATCCCTTCTGACCCGCCAGCCGGTCTTTTCCGAGCTCTTCTCCAAGGTGCCGGTTACCTTTACCCTGGCCCTGGGGACGGTGCTGGCCTCCGTGCTGATCGGCGTCCCTCTGGGGGTTATCGCCGCCGTTAAGGAGCACACGCTGCTGGACTCCACCCTGACGGTCACCTCCCTGCTCATCGCGGCCATCCCCAGCTTCTGGCTGAGCATCATGATGATCCTGCTGTTCTCCGTCAAGCTCCGGCTACTCCCCTCCAGCGGCATCGGCTCACCCCTTCACTACGTGATGCCTATTCTGGGCAGCGCCATCGGCAGCGCCGCCTACTATCTGCGGATTACCAGGAGCGCCATGCAGGACGCCCTGCGCCAGGAGTACATCAAGACGGCGCGGTCCAAGGGTGCGTCCAGCGCCAGGACCATTGTGGTCCATGCCCTGCGCAATGCCCTGATGATCGTGGTGACGCAGATGACGCTGTCCTTCGTGGCCATGATGGGCGGTAGCATGCTCACTGAGACCATCTTCGGCCTGCCAGGGGTGGGGGCCACCATCCTCCGGGCCATCAACATGAAGGACGTGCCCATGATTATGGCCTCCACCATCTTCGTGACCCTGACGCTGATGATCGGCCTGCTGCTGGTGGATGTCCTCAACGCCTTCCTGGACCCCCGTGTGCGGGCGCGGTACAAATAGGAGGAGGACATGATGGAAAGAAAGATCAAGAAGAGCTCCTTCCTGCGGGGAGCCTGGGCGCGCTACAGGAAGAACAGACCCGCCCTCATCGGGCTGGTCATCATCGCGGTGGTCATCTTTCTGGCCATTTTCGCAGACGTGCTGGCGCCCTACGAGGAGATGGCCCTGGCCCAGCACCCGGACCAGGTGTTCCAGGGACCGTCCCTGGAGCACCCCCTGGGCACGGACGCCTTCGGCCGCGACTCCTTCGCCCGGCTGATCCACGGGGCCCGGTGGTCCCTGGCTTTCGGCTTCGTGGGTGCCACGCTGTCCTTCGGGCTCGGGTGCATCATCGGGGCGGCCATGGCGCTGATTGGTGGGTGGTTTGACGAGATTCTGACCAAAATTCTGGATATTCTCATCAGCCTCCCCTCGTCCATCCTGCTCATCAGCCTGGTGGTGCTCTTCGGGCGCGGCTTTGAAAGCCTGCTGATCGCCGTGGTGGTACCCGCCGTGCCGGGGGGAGCCCGGCTGTGTCGGACCATCTTCCTGTCCATCGTAAACCAGAGCTACATCGAGACCGCCCGAGCCAATGGCTGCTCCACCGCCCGGGTCCTGCTCCACCACGTGATCCCCAATGCCCTGAGCATCCTGATGATCCAGTACTCCACCCAGGTTTCCGCCCTGGTGGTGGCCGCCGCCGGGTTCAGCTACCTGGGACTGGGCATCCAGCCCCCCACGCCGGAGTGGGGCTCCATGCTCTCCGAGGCACAGAACTACCTGCGCATCCATCCCAACTCCGTGATCTGGCCCGGCATCGTGATCGCCCTGGTCAGCGTGGCGCTGTCCCTCATGGGCAATGGACTGTCCGAGGCCATGGACCCCCAGATGAAGGAGTGACCGTATGAGTTTTTTAACAGTTGAAAACCTCCAGGTGTCCTACCGTCGGGAGGACAAAAAGCGGGCCTACGCCGTCCAGGGCGTCAATATAGCCCTGGAGAAGCGGGAGACCCTGGGCATCATCGGGGAGACGGGCGCGGGGAAGACCTCCACCGCCCTGGCCATCATGGGACTGCTGCCCAGCCGGGGGCGCGTGGATGCCGGGTCCATCCAGCTGGACGGGACGCAGCTGCTAGAGCTCAACGACGTCTCCATGCGCAGCATCCGGGGAGCCAAAATGGCGATGATCTTCCAGAACCCCATGAGCAGCCTGAACCCCACTATGAACGTAGAGCGGCAGATCGCCGAGGGCATCTTGCTCCACAACTTCGACAAGAAGAGCCGGGAGCAGGTAGGCCAGCGGGTGGAGGAGCTGCTGGCCCTGGTGGGCATCAACCCCATCATGAAGCACTCGTACCCCCACGAGCTCTCCGGCGGGATGCGCCAGCGGGTGGGCATCGCCATCGCCCTGGCCTGCAACCCGGAGCTGCTGATTGCCGACGAGCCCACCTCGGCCCTGGACGTGACCATCCAGGCCCAGGTCCTGGCCCTGATGAACGACCTGAAGCAGCGCATGGAGATGTCCATGATCCTCATCACCCACGACTTCGGGATTATCGCCAGGATGTGCGACAAGGTAGCGGTCATGTACGCCGGCAAGATCGTGGAGTCCGGCACCTGGGACGACATGTTCCTGACGAAGGAGCATCACCCCTATACGGAGGGCCTCTTCGGCGCCATCCCAGACATCAACAGCCAGGAGCGGCGGCTGCACCCCATCCCCGGCGTGGTGGCGGACAACACCGCGCCCCATCAGGGCTGTCCCTTCGCGGACCGGTGCGCCAGAGCCGCGGAAATCTGTCATACCACCGCGCCGGAGGCCCGTTGCAGCGGCACCCACGCCGTCAGCTGCCATCTTTTCGGGAAGGGAGGGGTCTGATTGTGGAGTGTTCGACCATCCTTGAGATCAGGAACCTGAAAAAATACTTCCCCATCGGGAAAAAACAGCTTCACGCCGTGGACGGCGTCTCCTTCTCCGTGGAGCGGGGCACCACCCTTGGCGTTGTGGGGGAGTCCGGGTGCGGCAAGACCACCCTGGGCCGGGTGATCCTGGGCCTGACTCCCGCCACCTCGGGAGAGGTTCTCTTCGAGGGCCGGGATATAACCAAGTGCGCCCAGAAGCAGCTGCGCAAGCTGAAGAGCGAAATGCAGATCGTCTTCCAGGACCCCTTTTCCAGCCTCAACCCCCACCACACCATCGCGGAGAGCATTGAGGAGCCCATCCTCCTCAACGGGAGGGCCATGGGCCGCCAGGAGCGCCTGGACCGGGTGGCGGAGCTGATGGAGCTGGTGGGGCTGCCTCTGGAGTACTTCAACGCCTACCCCTTCGAGCTGGACCCGGGACGGCTCCAGCGGGCGGGCATCGCCCGGGCCATCTCCGTGGATCCGAAGCTGATCGTCTGCGATGAGCCGGTGTCCGCCCTGGACGTCTCCATCCAGGCCCAGATCCTCAACCTGCTGATGGACCTCCAGGAGAAGATGGGATTTACTTATATTTTCATTACCCACGATCTCAGCGTGGTCCACCACCTCTCCGACACTATTGCGGTGATGTATTTGGGGGAGTGCGTGGAATTCGGTCCCAAGGAGAAGATATTTAAAAATCCGCTCCACCCCTACACCCGGTCCCTGCTCTCGGCCATCCCCATTCCCAGCGCCGAGGAGCGGGAGCGGAAGGTGGAGCTCATACGGGGCGAAATCACCAGCGCCGTGGACCTGCCGGAGGGATGCCGGTTCGCGTCCCGGTGTCCCCACGCGTCCTCCGCCTGCAAGGCCGGGGTATCACTGCATGACGCCGGTGAGGGCCACCAGGTCTCATGCGTTTTACAATAATATTTTACAGATCATGGAGGTAGGACATGAAAAAAGTTACGGCACTGCTTCTGGCGGCCATCCTCGCCCTCGGCCTGCTGGCTGGGTGCGGCGGCGGCAACACGCCGGCAAATTCGGACACCCTCACCATCATGGGCGGCATCAAGACGGAGAACCTGGACTCCTTGGTGGGCGTGACCCACGACCCCAACCTGATGAGCAGCGTCTTCGGCGCGCTGATCCGCCGGGGGGAGAACGGCCTGGAGCCGGGCATCATCGAGAAGTGGGAGCTGTCCGGGGACAGTCTGACCACCACGTTCACCATCCGGGCGGGCGTCAAGTTCAGCGACGGCTCGGACTTCACCGCGGACGACGTGATCTTCTCCCTGGACAAGATGAACGAGGACCCCATGATGGCCTATTCGGTGGGGAAGTACACCTGGGCCAAGGTGGACGCTCTCACCTTCACCATGACCGCCAGCTCCTTGCTCAGTAACCCGGCTGACGCACTCTCCTCGCTCTTCATCGCGCCCTCCGACGCCTACGACCCCACCGCCTTTGTAAAATCGCCCATCGGGGCCGGTCCCTACAAGGTCGACAGTATCGACGCGGACGGCACCGTTAACCTCTCGGTGAATGAGCACTACTACGGCGAGAAGCCCCACTACACAAAGCTGGTCATCAAGGCCCCCCTCAACGCCGCCGCCGCCGTCATCGCCCTGCAAAACGGTGAGGTGGACATCCTGCAAAACGTGGCCGCGGACCAGCTGGCCCTTGTCCGGGGCGATGACAACTTGGAGCTGCGGGAGACCACGGGCTACACCGCCACCGGCGTTTGGTTCTACGGCCCGCTGAAGGACGACGTTGACCTGCGCTTTGCCATCGCCCACGCCATCGACCGGGATAAGCTGGTGCAGATCGCGTGCAGCGGCCAGGCGGCGGCGTCCAGCGACCTCTTGGCGGCGAAGACCCTAGGTCCCCTGGCCGGCGCGGTCCCCATGCCCGGCTACGACGTGGAGAAGGCCAAGGAGTACCTGGCCAAGTCCAACTACCGGGAGGGAGACGTGCTGACCCTGACCACCTATGACAACCCCGCCGCCGCCCAGTGCATCATGGAGGACCTAAAAGCCGTGGGCATCACAGTGGAGATCAACCAGATGGACATGAACTCCTTCTACCAGGCCAGCGCCAACGGCAACCTGGGCATGTGCATTATGTCCAACGGCGCGGAGATGGCCACGACGGCAGGCCTTCTCCAAAATTTCTCCTCCGAGCGGGGGGAAGACTTCGTGTTCACCCCGGAGTGCGACGCACTGATCGAGCAGTACCGCTCGGAGCCGGACGAGGCCAACCGGGTGGAGCTGTACCGGCAGGTGCTGGAGCTCCAGGCGCAGTACTGCAACATCGCCCCCCTCTATGAGGCTAACAGGAACATCTGCTGCCGCAAGGGGCTCCAGGGTCTCACGGACTATTTCGCCGTGGCCGCGTACCTCTATCCTGAGTTGCTGAAGTGAGGAAATGAAGCATGGATGAGAACAGAATGATCCAATCCCGCCTGGAGCCGGACCTGTCCCTGGCGGACCTGGCCGTGCCGGCGGAGCTGGCGGTGTACAGCTTCGACAGCGAGTGTGTGGAGCGGGAGATCCGAGAGTACCGGCTGAAAAACGCCGTGATGGAGACCGCTGCCCGGATCGAGTCCGGTGACTTTATCGAATTCACCGCCGGCGACAGCCAGCGGCGCATCCCGGCCACCGTGGGCCTGGGCCTCCTGGGAAGGGAGACGGAGTCCGCCCTGCTGGGCCGGGGCGTGGGCGACACGGTCACCGCCGGGGAGGCGCCCTATGGCGGCCGGGAGCTGACGGTGCGCTCCATCCGGCGGCGGGTCCTGCCGGAGTTCTCCGACCAGGCGGCCGGGGAGTTAGGGTACGATTCCGTGGAGGCATTCCGGGCAGGGCGTCTGGAGGAGTTGCGCAGTCAGGCCCGGCGGGCCCGGGCCCGGGAGCTGGCCATGGAGGAGTGCATGGGCCGCCTCGCCCAGACGGCGCTGTACCCCTGGGGGACGGAGCTGGAGGAGTTGATCCGAAGCTACGGAGAGATCAATGATGAGCTGTTCCGCAGCAGAAATATGGACCCCGCAACGGTCGACCCCGGTGAGCTTGAGCAGATGTTTGGCGTCCGATCAACGGAGGAGCTCGCTCAGAAGGCGGCGGAGAGTGCCGAAACAAATCTGAAATTGGCCATTATCGGACAGAAGGCCGCCCAGGAAAAAAATGTGTCCTTCGGTAAGGAGGACTATGAGCAGGCCGTCCGCGACATGGCAAAGAAATACTTGATGGAGGCATCGGCAGTCAGGAACGCCACACCCTTCCTGGCGGCCCTGGTGGAGAAGTATGTCAAGCTGCTGATTGCGGAGCTGATCGCAAGAGCAGAAGCGGCTATGAGAGAGGTTTGAGAGTATGGCAGTACGCGAAGCGACGAAGGATAATTTCCGGGAGCTGATCCGGGAAAACGTGGTGGTGGCGGAATTTTTCTCCGACAACTGCCTCCCCTGCCAGCTGATGGCGAAAGTACTGGAGGACGTCAGTCTCGATATGCCCTTTATCGGCATTCTGAAGGTGAACTCCTCCAAATACCCGGCGCTAGGGCGCTCGTTCCAGGTGGCCGCATTCCCCACCATCCTCTTCTTCAAGGACGGGGCGGAGGTGCGCCGGCACATCGGCTTTATGAGCGCACAGGATATCGAAGCCGCTATTGGGGAATATTTGTATTCCTAAAATTGAAAATCAGGGAGTAAGTATGGAACAGCGCTATTCAATTGCCATCGTAGGATGCGGCCCGGCGGGCCTGTCCGCCGCGCTGAACGCGCGGATTCGGAAAAAGAGCCTCATCCTATTCGGCGAGAACGGAATCAGCGGCAAAGTGTCGCGGCCCGCATCCATCATGAACTACTTGGGGATGCCCTCTGTCAGCGGGGAGGAGCTGAAGGCCGCTTTCCTCCGGCATATCCGGGAGATGGGCATCACCATCACCAACGCCCGGATCGACGGCATCTACCCCATGGGCGGCTACTTTGTGCTCAGTTCCGGCGGCAAGATGTACGAGGCGAAGGCGGTGATCCTGGCCACGGGGGCCAAGCCCCCCCGCTCGATCCCCGGCGAGCAGCAGCTCCTGGGCGCCGGCGTCAGCTACTGCGCCACCTGCGACGGGCTCCTCTACGAGGGCAAGACCGTGGCGGTGGCTGCCTACAGCCGGCAGGAGGAGGACGATGTGCGCTATTTGGCGAAGATCGCCCAGAGGGTGATCTTCTTGCCCCAGTATGCCAGTAGCCTCACCGGCGGAAACATCGAGACCGTGGCGGGAAAGCCTGCGGGCGTCCGGAGGACGGCGGAAGGCCTGTGCCTGAGCCTGGAGGGCGGCGAAACCGTGGCGGCGGATGGGGTGTTCCTCCTGCGGGGCGGGGACGTGTCCCCGGCGGGCCTGCTGTCGGGCCTGGAGCTGGAGAACAACTTCATCAAGGTGGACCGGCAGATGCGCACCAGCGTCCCAGGCTGTTTTGCCGCCGGCGACTGCGTGGGTACACCTTTCCAGTACATCAAGGCGGCCGGAGAGGGGAACATCGCCGCGCATTCAGCAGTGTCCTATCTAGCGCAGTCTGCTCCAGGGAATTGATTTGAGGATCTATCGCCTATATAGCTGGTTGGGGCGGGGCTGGGAGGCTCTATAGGATCTTTGCAGGTGCTTTGTACACACCGCAGAAAGTGCGACGCAAATTTCCGAAAAATTGGCGCATATTTGCTCCACACTCCGTCCCACATGGTACGAGAAAGCTGATAGGCAGAAAGTATCATTTCACTGGAATCAAAAAGGCCCGTAGATCGCTGAGTGGCAGTGGTTTACGGGCCCCAATTCCGCGTCCAGTACAGTGCGATGCGAGGCGTCATGGAACCAAAAATTTCGTCTTCGATTTGTCCAGCTTCCCATGGTTTTCATGTTGTACAGCAGGGAGTTGTCCTCATAAAATGTCCTCCGCCGCCCGCAAAAAGGACGCCCAGGTAACGGCTTTTCTGTCGCCCCTATTATAACGCAGATTTCTTTCCCACCTACGAGGCGTTTCTTTGTTTGTTCCAGCGCACACGCTGCTCTGAGGATAAGAGCTGATTTATGGCCATGAAAATCTGCATTATCTGATTCAGGCCTGCCATTTTCGTGACAATTTCTGCTTGTTGGGTACGGCTGAACACTCTCTGACCACATATTTGCCTACAGACAGAGAAAACCGGCCCGCCAAGAGTATCCCGGCGGGCTGTGTGCTGTTCAGCTTGCCTTATTCTCTGTCCTCAATCGCTCCTTTTCGGCGGACACCTCCGTTTTCATTTCAATTATCATTACCTCCAGCAATTTTTCGCATTCCTCCTCTGTGCTGGCGTAGACGCTTCTGGTTTCTTTCCTCCCATCTGGCCATTTCACTGTGTACCGCC
>CATIYU010000195.1 GCA_949739085.1 uncultured Eubacteriales bacterium
CGGCTGGCTCCTGCGCCGCATCGTAGTACTCTCCTATCAGCCGCCTGTAGGCCTCTCTCACTTGGTCCGCCGTTCCGGGTCCGGGCGGCACATGGCGCCGCACCACATACTCCACCAGATTGGGAAATGTTTCAGACGACATCACCCGCTCAATAAAGCACTCCCTGGACAGCTCTGTCCGCAGCTCCGCCTCCTCCCGGACAAAGGGGGCGATGATGTAGGCGCAGTTAAAATTCTGGGGATGGGCAATACTGTATGCGCTTGAAACCAGTTCAACCGCCAGACAGCGGTACTCTTTGAAGGCCGGTACAGCATAGCGTTTGGCCTTAACCGCATACCTACGAACGCCATAGTTTAGTTGCGGGATGCAGCCGCTGAGGCCCCGCAGCAGGATTCTTTTCGTTTCAGCGTCAACATCTATCAGTGCGTCCTCTTTACTGGTTACAGTATACACCAGCAGAGATTCACTTGGCAGAGGAATCTGTATTGAGGCAAGCCGGTGCCGTCGGGAATTCGTTATCATAGAATTATCCGCGATAATGGTCATATCATCTAAATGCGCTCTATTTAGAACCGCGCAAATCCCTTCATAGTCAGTTTTGCTGAATCTAAACCTAGAGCTGCGCAACTTAAAGAAATCGTGGCTCACAAAATGGCACTTGTCGTAGGAGGAGAACACCTCGTATGCGGGTACTGTTTTCTTCTGGAAGCTCCCCCCTCTACTTTTAGCAATAACATCAATTTCACCGGGGAATTGCCGCAGCATATCTTCTGGTATTTGATTCCGCTGCTCTAGTCCGCACGAAAGCCAGAACTGGTACGCTAGAAAATGTCCCTCCTGGCAGATCTTTATCCGTTGTTCAGGAGAAGCCCGTCCCAATTTCTCCAATACGGCGTTTCTATACACAAAGAAAAACCTGAAAAGAATTTTTAAATATGCTACATAGCCTGCAGACGTCAGCGCGGAACGGTCCAGGGACAGCGTCTCTTTTGTATCCAGCCCGTAGCTGTCCAAAAGAGCGCCAAAACCGGTTCCTATAAATTTTGACGTTATTTTTTGAACATCTACTCCTTTAAAGCGGATCTCTGATAGCCCCTCCCATGTTGAGTTCATACGGACTTCCCCATATGTGGCCGTCTGCGTATCCCAAATTTGCATCAGGCTGCAGTCCCAGCTCAGATTAACGCGATACCGGTTGTCCCGTTCCGTCCAGGTCCGCGCTCCCTGCACCGGCGCTATGCTGCATTCCGCGTCCAGCGTCTTTAAAGAGTCATCCGCGCAATCCACATACAGCGGAAACAGCGACTCTCCACAGCTCGTTCGGAGCGCCTCCAAAACCCGGGCTTCCCCTATGTGGTTCTCCTTAGACAGGGGGTCAAAGTGAACCCGCAAGTAGCTCTCCGCATCGCCTGACGCCGCATAACGAACCCCCTCCGGCATATGAAAACAAACGCGGATATCCGTGCCCTGCGGGTGGGGGGCCTCCGCTCTCTGCAATTGAAGGTGTCCGCCGGAGCGGTTTGCGTGGACCACCGCGTGGAAGGAGTCTGTGCCCGTCCCGGTGTCTATTTCAAACTGACTGGCAATGAGGAAAAAAGATTGGAGTCCCACGCCAAAGCCCGCCGTAGGGCGGAGCCAGTTGGGCATGGCCTGAATGTCCGACTGAATTTGCGCAGATTGGGAGTTGCTTGTGCCCACATTGCACATGTTTTTAAAGGTCTCGATAGAAATTCCCGTTCCCCGGTCGCTGATTTCCACCCTCGTCGCGCCGTCCTCCTCCGTTGAGAGCCGGACATGAACAGGGTAGTTTTCATAGATTTTCCGGTCCAAATCATATGGCTGGAGCTTAGAGAGGTCCGCGGCGTCCACCCAGGCCCGGTAAGTTCCCGACGTCAGGTCCCGCCAGAGCTGAATCTTGGACGCGTCCATGGCGTTCTGAACGGCTTCCCGGACAAAGACAAAGGGATCGTTATATATGTTGGAGCCCTCAATAATCTGGAACGCTTTCTCCTGGGAGATCTCAAAGCGCAGGCCCGCCACGCCCTCAACATCCGGGACGCCGCGGATCAGAAGCTCCTTTCGGTCAAACCGCGGCGCATATCCCCCCAGGTCCGCCGGTGCGATTTTGGGCCAATATTTTGTCAGGAAATCAATTTCGTCCTCCAGCCAGGACACGAAATTGCGCGTCTCCAGATAGGCCCGGGAGTCGGGGCAGTCGCTGCGGAACTCGATTTCAGACGGCGTGACCAGCAGATGGGTGGTCGCCTCATGCTTTTCCTGGTGCGGGACGGAGGTCTCCGGCAGCCCGCCAAACGCCGACAGGCAGGCAGAATTAAACCTCCCGTTGTCGATGTCCAGCAGGTCGCCCAGCCGCAGCATCATGGCGGCAAATCTCGGATGGGCGTAGTCAGACCCCGCGCCGTCCGTCTGGTAGTCCATGGTCAAAACCTCGGACAAGGGCGCGGTATGCATCGCGCAGATATTTCCCAGCAGCTTCAAAATGCGCGGCTGAATCAAATTGCTGTGCCCCAGATCGACCTGGATATGGGTGGGAGCGGCGTGGATATATTTTCGGGACATCTGCGCGTGCTGGCCGCGAAAATACGCGGCGTTGATCAGTTTGACATACCGGTGGGTTTTCAGGGGCCACAGGCCGTCTCCGGCGGCTCCGCCGCGGTTTTGGACAAACGCCGCCGCGTCCCGTAGCTCCGCGTCAGAGGAGCGGGAGAGGGACGAGAGGAAGTCCCGGAATTCCCTCGTCTTCCATACGATCTCAATCTCCTCCCAGCGCATGACCATCCCCAAGTCGTGGGCATAGGCCGCGTGCAGCAGCAGCCAGGCGTCGGTGGGGGAGAGCGTCTGGACCCGCTCCCCCAGCAGCATTTCCATTTTTGAGACAATCGTCTCCGCGTGGCTGGCGTCATGCATACTAAAATGGGGATAATGAACCACCACGCTTTTGAGCACGTCGGAGCAGGTGCGCTTATTGAGCAGCCAGGTTGAATATAGATTTGCATATTCATCCCGATCGCCGCACAGCCTCTCCAGGTGCGCCTCCAGCTTCATTGTTCTCATATGTACCGCACCATCCTCCGTTGACCGCAAATTCCTTTTGTTCCTGTTCCTCAAAAAGAGACCGGGGCCCGCGCATACCCCTGCCGGTGGTATGCGTACGGACCCCGGCCTCCCCGCGGCGCGTTACAGCCCCATGGCGTGCGCCGCGGCTGCCAGCCGCTTAAGGGGCAAAAAACCCAAAAAAACAGGCGCTTTTGAACCGCTTTACTCCTGCTCCCAGTTGTGCCAGACGTTCTGCACGTCGTCGTTCTCCTCCAGGAGGTCGATCATTTTGGTCATGTTCTTGATGTCCTCCTCGCTGGAGAGCTTGATATAGTTCTGGGGCACCATCTCAATGGCGGCCTCCGCGAAGACATACCCTTTGGCCTCCAGGGCGGCGGTGACGGCGTTGAAGCTGTCCGGCTCGGTGGTGATTTCAAAAATATCCCCATCCGCCGCGAAGTCCGCCGCGCCGCAGTCCAGGGCGTCCTCCATGACCTTGTCCTCGTCCAGGTCTCCGTCCTCGTTGTCGATGACGATGACGCCCTTGCGGTCAAAGCTCCAGCTGACGCAGCCGGTGGCGCCCATATTGCCGCCGTATTTGTCGAAGAGGTGGCGGACCTCGGGGGCGGTGCGGTTCCGGTTGTCGGTGAGGGCCTCCACAATCACGGCCACGCCGCTGGGGCCGTAGCCCTCGTAGACCACCTGCTCAAAGTTGTCGGTATTGCCCGCGCCCAGGGCCTTGTCGATGGTGCGCTTGATGTTGTCGTTGGGCATGTTGGCGGCCTTGGCCTTGGCGATGACGGTGGCCAGGCGGGAATTGTTGTTGGGGTCGCCGCTGCCGCCCTCCTTCACAGCCACGATCATCTCCCGGGCGATTTTGGTAAAGGCCTGGGAGCGCTTGGCGTCCGCCGCGCCCTTGGTTTTCTGAATATTATGCCACTTGGAATGTCCAGACATGGCTTTTCAACTCCTTATACATAGTATTGGATGACCTCCCTGTGGGAGATCGACTTCTGTACCGCCAGATCGGGGAACCGCTCCAGCAGGAACCGCTCCACCACCGGGCACACCACGTCTTCCGTGGGGAAGTGCCCGGCGTCTATGAGGCAGAGGCCCAGCGTCTCGGCGTCCAGGAACTGGTTATACTTCACATCCGCGGTCACGAAGGCGTCGCAGCCTTTTTCCGCCGCCGCGGCGAAAAACTCCCCGCAGGCGCCGCCGCCCACCGCCACCCGGCGCACCGTCCTGTGGGCGTTCACATACCGAATGCCGTTGGGCCGCAGCCGCTTGCGGACCATCGCCAGAAAATCGGACAGGGGCATGGGGGCTGGCAGGAGGCCCATCCTGGGGATGCCGCCCTCCACCAGGGGCTCCACCTCCTCCAGGCTCAGCCGCTGGGCCAGGGCGTCGTTGACGCCCCCCTGGGCGGCGTCCAGGTTGGTGTGCATACAGATGGCGGAGAGGTTCTCCCGGACCAGCAGGCGCAGCAGGCGGCCCTGCAGGGTGTCCTCCCGCAGGCTCTGGACGGGGTTCCAGGCGCAGTTCATCACCGGGTGGTGGGACACGATGAGCTCCACCCCGGCCTTCCCGGCCTCCGCCGCCACCTCCTCCGTCACGTCAAGGGCCACCAGGACCCGATGTACCTCCCGCCGTCCGTCGCCCACCAGAAGCCCCACGTTGTCCCAGCTCTGGGTCAGGCTTCTGGGGGCCAGCTCAAACAGGGCCTCCTCGATCTCGCGCACTTTGGGCACGCTGCCACTCTCCTTTCCGGTTTTCCAATGCGTTGATAATGCGGAGAAATGTCTGCCGCCGCTCCGCCAAGGCCGGGTCTCTGGCCCGGGCCAGGCCTCCGGCGGCCTTTCGCAGCCGTAAAATGCGGTCCTCCAAGTACCGGCCCCACAGGGGGTCCTGGTCCAGCAGGAAGCCGCCCCAGGCGTCCGCCTCCCGGTCCCCTATGCCCGGGCGCGCCGGGCCGCCCCGGACTGTAAGAATGGGATAGAGCGTCCCCTTGTCCTCCGCCAGCCGCTCCGCCAGCACGGCGAAGCCGCTGTCCGCCAGCCACATGCGCAGCGTCTCCGCCCGGCTCATGGGCTGGAGGAGCAGCAACAGGCCCTCCCGGCTCCAGGGGGCGGCGTCCAGGATGTTCACAATGGTGTCGCCGCCCATCCCGGCGATGACGGCCGCGTCCGCCTCCCCCGGCTCCAGGACGGACAGGCCGTCCCCCAGGCGGAAGCTGAGCCGCTCCGCCAGGCCCAGCCGGGCGGCGGTGCGCCGGGCGTGCTCCAGGGGCTCCCGGCCAACGTCGGCGGCAATGGCCCGGGCAATCCGCCCCTCCAGCAGCAGCGCGGCGGGGATATAGCCGTGGTCTGTGCCGATATCGGCCAGAACCCGGCAGTCATCCGGCACAAGACCGGCGATGGCCCGCAGGCGGGGCCCCAGCTCCAGACGCTCCAACCCGCGCCCCCTTTCCAGAACGCCCAAGTAGGGACTCGCAGGAATATCCCGCGAGTCCCCCGGAAGGGCGTCCGCTTTTTACTTGTTGGCCTCGGCGTTCACGGCCTCCAGCAGCTTCTCCACGTCCACGCCGTGTACGGCGCAGGCCTCCTCCACCGTCTCGCCCCGGCTGCTGGGACAGCCCAGGCAGTGCATTCCGATGGACAGGAAGATGGGGGCCGTCTGGGGGGCCATGTCCAGGATATCACCGATAATGGTGTCTTTTGTAATGGTAACCATGAGAATACCTCCAAGTGTTATTTCTGTCTCGGCAACAGTAGTATACCCCAATGATTTGAGAATTTCAACACTTTTTTCTGCGCTGTGGGCAAAGAGGCATTCCCGGGGCGCGGGTCAGGCCAGGCCCTGGGCCAGCAGAGCCCCCAGGGCGGCGGGCGGGCCGGTGAGGATGGCCCGGGCCATGCCGTTCTCCCAGCGGTAGGCGCAGGATAGGCCCAGGGCGTTGACCCGCTCCATCAGCCGCTCCCGCTGGCAGGACTCCGGCGCAGCGTCCGCCGCCGGCCAGTCCCATACCACACAGGCGGCGGCGTCCTCCCGGCGGCTGTCCAGCAGGAAGTCGTAGACCTTGCCGTTCGCCTTGGCCCGCACGCTCTGGCGGACCATGTCCTGGGAGAGGAAGCGGGAAAACTGCTCCTCCGTGAACCGCCACACGCCGTCAATTTTCTCCCCCTCCAGCTGGCCGCCAGCCAGATAATTGCGGATGGTCCGGCTGCTCAGCCCCGACATCTCCGCGAGATTTTCAATCGTATAGGTTTCCTTCATCTCTGCCGCTCCTTTTTGTTGATATGACCCGGGTCTGCTTTCAGTATACAGGAGGGGCGGGGAAATGGCAATTTGCAGTTTCCCGTCTTTTGCACATCCGGGGACGGAATTTGGCGGCTGACACCGGCGGCGGTTTGTGGTATGATAGCGCCATCTTCAACTTGGGAGGACGAGACATGATTACCCTATACACATACGGAAATCCGGTGGAGACCTTCGCGGTGACGGAGGCGGTCCCGGCGGGGGAGCGGCTTCCCTTCTTCTCCCGCGCCCCCGGCGAGGCGCTTACGTTCACCTGTCCCCTGGCCCCCGGGGACCCCGTCTACGGCCTGGGGGAGACCATGCGGGGAATCAACAAGCGGGGGGCCCGGTATATCAGCTTCAACTACGACGACTACCGCCACCGGGACGATATGCCCTCCATGTACGGCTCCCACAACTTCCTGGTGGTGGACGGGGCCGTCCCCTTCGGGGCCTTCTTCGACACGCCGGGGAAGGTGGTCTTCGACGTGGACGCCGCTGGGACCGGCCTGCTCTCCGTGGCCTGCGAGCAGCCGGATCTGCGGCTGTACGTGGTGGAGGGGGAGAGCGCCTACGGCGTGGTCCGGCAGTTTTTGTCCATCATCGGGCAGAGCTTCCTGCCGCCCCTCTGGGCCTTTGGCTACGGCCAGAGCCGCTGGGGGTACAAGACGGAGAAGGACGCCGCCCGTGTGGCGGCGAAGCACCGGGAGGCGGGCATCCCCCTGGACTACATCTGCCTGGACATCGACTACATGGACCGCTATATTGACTTCACCGTCAACAAGCGGCGCTTCCCGGACCTCAAGGGCTTCGCGGCGGAGATGAAGGCCCGGGGCGTCCATCTGACGCCCATCGTGGACGCGGGCATCAAAATTGAGCCGGGGAACCCGGTGTACGAGGAGGGCGCGGCAAACGGCTACTTCTGCAAAAATCGGGAGGGCGGGGACTTCCAGGCGGAGGTCTGGCCGGGCATGACCCACTTCCCCGACTTCCTCCGGGAGGAGGTGCGCCAGTGGTTCGGCGGCCACTACCGCTTCTACACGGAACAGGGCCTGGAGGGATTTTGGAACGACATGAACGAGCCCGCTATGTTCTCCACGCAGTACCGCTCCAGAACCGGCGCGCCGGACCCCGACCGAGAGGACCCGGACCAGCCAGGCCGCCACATCGCGGATTTCAAGGACTTCTTCCACCGGCTGGACGATGGCCGGACCCTGAGCAACTATCAGGTCCACAACCTCTTCGGCGCCATGATGACCCGGGCCTCCGGCGAGGGGCTGGACGCCCTTCTGGACCGGCGCTACCTGCTCTTCTCCCGCTCCTCCTACATTGGCGCCCACCGCTACGGCGGCGTCTGGACCGGGGACAACGCCTCCACCTGGGCCATGCTGCGGCAGAACGTGTACCACATGCCGTCCCTGAACATGTGCGGCTTTCTGTACAGCGGCGCGGACACCGGCGGCTTCGGCGGCGACGCCAGCCGGGAGCTCCTGCTGCGGTGGCTGGCGGTGTCCGTATTCACGCCCCTCATGCGCAACCACACAGCTATTGGCACCCGGCATCAGGAGTGCTACCGGTACCGGAACCCGGAGGACTTCCGGACCATCATCACCCTGCGCTACCGCCTGCTGCCCTACCTCTACTCCGAGTTCATGAAGGCGGCGCTGAGACGGGACATGTTCATCATGCCCCTGGCCTTCGGATACCCCGGGGACGAAACGGCACAGCGAATCGAGGACCAGCTCCTGGTGGGCGGGAGCATCATGATCGCGCCGGTGCTGGAGAAGGGGGCCAGGGGCCGGAGCGTCTATCTGCCCGAGCCCATGACCGAGGTCCGCTGGAGCGGCGGCTTCGCCTGCGGGGAGGCCCCCGCCGGGGAGCGCACCGTGTCCGTGGCGCAGAACGAGGTGGTGTTCTACATCCGCCGGGGAACGCTGGTCCCCGTGGGGAAGCCCGCCGCCAGCACCGCGGAGCTGGACCTTCTGGACGTGGAGCTGCTGGGCAGCGGGACGGAATACCAGCAGTACGTGGACGACGGTAGCACAAAGCAGTGCGGCCTAGAGCGGTGTATTATCCGCAGGCGGGAGGGCTAGAGCCGCCATTCTCCGGCGCGGCGGCGGAAAGGACTTGTAATTTCCCGGAAATTTTATATAATGGTAGCCAGAAACCCAAAATAAGGAGGGCTACGCTATGCCATTTCAGTTTTCCCGGGAGAACTACCAGCGCCGCATGGCCTGGTACACCCAGGCCCGTTTCGGCATGTTCATCCACTGGGGGCTCTACGCCATTCCCGCCCGGGGGGAGTGGGTCCGCAGCGAGGAGCGCATTCCCAACGAGCAGTACGACCTCTATCTCCACGATTTCAACCCCACCCACTGCGACATCCGCTCCTGGATGCGGGCGGCCCGGGACGCCGGGATGCAGTATGTGGTCCTCACCGCCAAGCACCACGACGGCTTCTGCCTCTACGACAGCGCCTACACGGATTTCAAGTCCACCAACGCCCCCGCTGGCCGGGATTTTGTCCGGGAGTACACCGGCGCGGCCCGGGAGTTCGGGCTGCGGGTGGGGCTCTACTTCTCCCTGATCGACTGGCGGCACCCGGACTTCCCTCACTACGGCGACCGGCAGCACCCCATGCGGGACAACCCCGCCTGCGGCAACGAGGGCCGGGATTTCAACCGCTATCTGGACTTTCTCCACGCCCAGGTCCGGGAGATCTGCTCCAACTACGGCAAGCTGGACCTGCTCTGGTTCGACTTCTCCTATGACGAACTCCGGGGCGAGGCCTGGCGTGCCACGGAGCTCATGGAGATGGTCCGCTCCCTCCAGCCAGACGTAATCATCGACAACCGCCTGGAGGTCAGCGGGGAGGGCTTTGGCTCCCTGGCGGAGTGCCGCCCCACCCCCTACCACGGCGACTTCGTCACGCCGGAGACCATGATCCCCCCCTGCGGCCTGCGGGACGCGGAGGACCGCCCCCTGGTCTGGGAGAGCTGCGTAACCATGAACCGCCACTGGGGCTACTGCGCCACGGACCGCTTCTACAAACCGGCCTCCCTGCTCATCCGGAAGCTGGTGGAGTGCGTCAGCAAGGGCGGCAACATGATTCTCAACGTGGGCCCGGACGCCCAGGGCCGGATTCCGGACGAGTCCCTGGCCATTCTGGGGGAGATGGGCCGCTGGATGGACCGCAACGGCCCCAGCATCTATGGCTGCGGCCCGGCGGGGCTGGAGAAGCCGGAGTACGGCCGCTTTA
>CATIYU010000196.1 GCA_949739085.1 uncultured Eubacteriales bacterium
ATCTCCATCTTTCCGGACTTGATTTTGGAGATGTCCAGGATGTCGTTAATCAGTGTGAGCAGCAGCTTGCTGGCCCCCTGGATGTTCCTCGCGTTTTCCGCCACCTCATCGGAGATATCCTCCCGCAGGATGATCTCGTTCAGCCCGATGATGGTATTGATGGGGGTGCGGATCTCATGGCTCATGCTGGAGAAAAAGTGGTTTTCCGCCCGGTTCAGCTCCTCGATCTCCTTTTTCTGCCGCTGGGTGAGGGCGTTTTCCTCCTCGTACATCCTGTTCAGGAACATGAGCAGGGCACTGGTGAGCAGTCCGACCATAATCATGGAAAACGCGGAATCGAACAGGGCGGTATTTTGGGTGCCCGGCGCGGCGATCTCCGGGAAGTAAAAGGCGGTGCTGTAGCAAAGCAGGGTCTCCGCTGTACACAGGCCGAAAAATATGTTCCTGCGCCTTCCCTGCAAGGTGATGCAGACATAAATAAAGCAGAGGACAAACCACTCCGGCACGCCGCTGTAAAATCCGCCCGCAGAAAAAAAGGTGATGGGGAACAGCGTCAGCAGCAGCGTCGCGATCGCCGTGGCCCCCGCGTGGATGCGCCTCTTCCGGATGCTGATTTTGACAATCATGCCCATAAGAACGAGGCTTACCGCCAGTATTGCGGCATTCCATATGCTCCGGCCCATGGGCATAGTAAACGCAATCGCAATCATGCAGATGCCCGTCACGATGCGGAACATACGCTCCCGCATACTGATTCTGTGATCGGTGATGATTTCAAACCATTTTTTAATCACGCAGTCTTCTACCCCTTACAACACAGAATTTCTTGAAAGAGCCGCTATATTCCCGCAATATGCGCACAGAGCTCTTCATACGCGCACAGCAGCGCGGGGTGGTGCTCCCGGATATAATCCGTGTCGCCCCGCTTCCCCGCCAGCTCCAGTTCCTTCGCCTGCGCGGAGAGCGCTTCCGCGCCAATTGTCAGCGACGTGCTCTTGAGGGCGTGGACCTTAACCGCATAATCCGGCCAATTCCCGCTCTCATAGAGAGAAATGATTTCCGCCCGCTTCTCTCCGCCCTGGGCGCAGAACATCCGGAGCATCTCCTGGTAAAAACTCTCTTCTCCGCCGCAGTAATCCAGGCCGAGTTCCACGTTGACCCCGGCCTGGGCCAGCCGGTCAAAGGAGGCGGCTGCTCCTTCCGCCTCCGGCAGGACGGCAGGCGCTTCCCCGGCCGCCGCCGGTTTTGCCTCCTCCTGCTCCGCCGGTTCCGCTGCAGCGTCCAGGGCGGGTGCGGTCTGGGGCTTTACGCTGTACTGGATACAGCTTTTTGGCAGCACCTTTCGCAGCACCCGCTCCAAAATTGTGCGCTCAATGGGCTTTGGCACAAACTCAGTGAACCCCTCGCTGCGGAACATCTCCCTTGCGCCGCTGACGGTGTTGGCGGTCAGCGCGATCACCGGCAGGTCCTGATACGCGCCGTCCTGGATTTCCCGGATTTTTTTCAGCGTCTCCACCCCGTCAAAGCCCGGCATCATATGGTCCAGAAAGATGATGTCGTAGGAGGCGCTGGAGCACTGCTCGATAGCCTCTCTTCCGCTCAGGCAAGTGTCCACCTCAATCCCATAGCTCCCCAGAACGCCCTTGGCCACCACCAGGTTCATTTCCTCGTCGTCCACCGCCAGGGCCCGGACGCCCACACAGGTGAAGGGCTTCCGCCCCGCCGCCTGCGCCTCCGCGAACCCGCGCTCTCCAATCTCGCCGCTCAGAAGGTTTGCGACGGAGAGGGCGGAAAACGGCTTATGTATGATGAGCAGCTTGCTCTCCCTGCTCAGGTTGAATTCCCGCTCCGCAATGACGACGACCCGAAGCGTGTCCGCCAGATTTTCATAGTAGTCCGGGTTCTCCAGATACACCGACTGCACGATAAACACATGGGTCAGCGGATAGCTACGCTGCACTTTGAGCAGGCCCTCGAAGTTGTGGACCTGATAGCCCCGGATTCCAAGCCCCTCCATCAGGTTCCAAATCAGCCCGTCATAGTACTCCCGGACCTCGTCGCAGCTGTACTTTTCCGGCTTGAAATAACAGGCAATATGGAATTGCTCCGCGTGGTTAAGCATGATGCAGGGTCTCTCGTCCACAACGCCCTGCGGGATTACAATATGGGCGGACAGGCCCTGCTGGCCCGTGCTGTCAAAGCGGATGAAGCCGCCCATCGCGTTGAGGAGTCCCTGGGCAATGGGCAGTCCGAGCCCCAGCCCTCCCGCGAACCGGCTGCTTCCGGAATCCGCTTGGTAAAAGACGTCGTACATCTGGGCCAGCTGGGAGTCTGTCATGCCGATGCCGGTGTCGCGGATATCCACAATCAGGTTGACGCCGTAGGTCTCCCACCGGTAGCCGATGCGGACGTTCACGCCCCCCTCTTCCGTAAATTTTATGGCGTTTTCCACCAGAATTTTAAACACATGGGATATTTTCTCCGCGTCTCCAACGAGCTTTGCCGGAACCTTGGGGTCAATGTCAAACACCAGCTCCAGGTGCTGCCGGTTGGTTTGCAGCGCGGTCATCGTGATCACGTCGTTCAGCACCGAGGTGATCATATATTCCTCTTTGGCCGGGGTCAGCGTGCCCTCTACGATCTCTGTGTAGTCCAGCATATTGTTAATCTGGTTGGAGAGACGCTTTCCCGCCATCTTGATGGAGGTCATATCTGTCCGGATTTCCGGGGGAAGCTCCTTCCCAAGGGCCACATCGCTGATTCCAATGACCATATTAATGGGTGTGCGGAGCTCGTGGGACACATTTGAAAGAAAGACGGCGTTCTGCTTCCCCGCCGTCTCCAGTTCGGAAAAGACCCGCTCATACCACTTGCGCTGCACGTTCCGCCGCTTGATCCAGTATCTCGCAAGCGCCGCGCCGCCGAGGGTCACCATAGCGCCAAGCCCCAGGCGGAAAGCGTCCTGGGGCGCGGAAATGGTGTGCAGAATCAGCGTATGATACAGCAACCCCAGCACATACAACGCCGCAACCACATGCAAAATCCATTGCTTATTCAGCATGAACAGCGCAAGGATCAGAATACAAGCCACAGCAGGTATGTCAAACAGGCTGGTTTCATGCACGCTGAAGAAAAAGAATTCGGTCAGCAGCAGTCCAGTGCAGAGGTTTTCGTAAAAGTTATCCGAGCCAATTCTGGCGATATGCAGCGTCCACACGCTGAAGCAGCCCGCAATGATCAGTATAACCATCCAGAATTCCCACGCCATGGCCACTGTGACCAGGCTGAACATCCCGCTGAACACCGTAGTAATGACGGCCAGCAGCAGGTGTCTGCTTGTCTGCTCCTCCGCCCTCATTGCTTCGCAAGCTCCTGGGAGACCCGCTTAATCAGCTCCTGGGGCCGGAAGGGCTTTTTCAGGTAGTTCACCGCGCCCAGCCGGATGGCGTTGACAACGTCCTCCTCCAGGCCTGACGCCGTTAAAAAGATCACGGGGATCCCAGAGGCAAAGCCCTTCATCCGCTCAAAGGTTTCGATGCCGTTCATCTCCGGCATATCAATATCCAGAAGGACCATATCCACCCGCTCGCGGTTTAGCAGGTCCAGCGCCGCGATCCCGGATTCCGCCATAAGGACTTCGTATTCCTGCCCTAAAATCATCTTTGTCCGCACCAGATTCATGTTGTCGTCATCAACCACTAGAATTCGTTTTTTCATGTCGCTTCCTCCATGTTTTGTTCCTGGGCAACTCAAAAAGCCCATTTATTTATTGTAAATGAAACCAGCAAAAAAATCAAGTCTGTATTGCATGTGCAAACAGCTTTTCACCGGCCTATGGGCCGCTGTTCCTGGAGGTGACCCATAAAAAATTCCTCTTGACAACCGCTCACAAATATGATATATTAATTGATAGAGTTACGCCGGTGTGGTGGAATTGGTAGACACAAGGGACTTAAAATCCCTCGGTAGCGATACCATACCGGTTCGAGCCCGGTCACCGGCACCATGTATTTATATCGCGGCGTAGAGCAGTTGGCAGCTCGTCGGGCTCATAACCCGGAGGTCGCAGGTTCAAGTCCTGCCGCCGCAACCAAAATCTCCGCAGAATCACACGATTCTGCGGAGATTTCTTTGCTTTTTGGAACCTTTTTGCTGTGTTCACTTTTGTGGTTTTCTTCTGACCCAAACCGTGACCCATACGGGAAAACGTCCGGAAACTATTGGAGAGCGCCGGAGAGGATACTGCCTATCGTATTGGCGGCTTCCTTCTTCGCCGAGGTGGTGACGTGGGTATAGGTATCCAGTATGAACCCTGCGCTGTAGTGGCCCAGCATTCCGGAAACTGTCTTGATGTCCACGCCATTCTGCAGGGCCAGTGTGGCGAACGTATGCCTATAGGGTATAATAACGACAAATCGGAAAACCCTTGCGGCGCAAGTGAATACCCCCAGAGGGACCCTATGTGAGCCGGGGGTAGTCGGTACGACAAAATGAGAACCGCAAGAGGATTTTAGGATTCTCTTGCGGTTCCCGTTTTGTATCGTATAGTACAGTTGGACTCAGCTCATGGGGTGGAGTCTGCTGGCTGTCAAAAGGTAAACGCTGTATTTGCAACGGGTTCAACTAGGTTGCAGAAATTAGAGTGGCTACGCAGCGGAGAGACGCCCGACACCGGTTTTCAAACGGGTCGTTACAAGATTTCAATCTCATCCAACTGTCCCACGCAGGCATCGATCTGCCGCCGGGAGCCGAGGACGCAGATGCTCCCCGCATCCATCGCCGCCCGGACCGGCTCCGCCAGGGCCGTCAGCTTTTCAGCTGTGGCGGACAGCATCTCCCGGCGGATCCGGCAGAGGGCCTCCTGTGAAATCTGCCGCCAATACCGCGCGTCAGCGGTCTTGCCCTTCATGCGCGGCGTGAGCAGAGGATCGGACTCCGCGATGGCCCCCAGGATAAACGAAGTCATATCCCATTCGCCCAGATCCTCCAGGAAATTGGCGGCCTGGCGGTAACAGTCCAACGTCCTGGCGGCGCTGGGGTCGCGGTAGGAGTAGCAGCCAATCATCCCGGCGGCGTCCACCACCATTCCCGCGCCGTAGGCCCCGCCCTGGACGCGGACGGCGTTCCACAGATACGCCAGAGAGACGGCGCGGCCCATGACCTTTGCCTCCCCGCGCCCGGCGTTGGAGAAAGCGGCGCCTGCTGCGGCAAAGGAGACGTCCACGGGGATCACGATCCCCTCCCGGCGGCGGGGCCAGGGGCAGATGATGGAGGCTTCCGGCTGGGAGTAGGCCCCCTCCGGCAGACGGTTCGCTAACACGCCGGTGATGACGTCCTCCGTTTTGCTGTCCGACGCGGTGATGCTGACCGTCAGCCGTTTACGGCAGAAAATACGTGCGGCCAGGGCGGACAGCTCCTCTTGCAGCGCGGGGAACCGCTCCCGGAAGTTCTCCTCCAGGTCCTTCAGCCAGCGGTAGTAGGCGATGCCGCCGGTACATTCCCGCGCCGCGCCCTCTGCGGTGCAGCAGGCGGAGACCCGGCCCATGGCGAAGCTGTGTCCGGCCATGGCAATCTGTTCGGCCAGAGCCGCCCGGCGCTGACACAGCAGGGCGTACACCTTCTCCGGGGCGTTCAGAACGGTATCCACGGTGATCTCCGCCAGCAGCTCCGCCGCCTTTTCCGCTTTTTCATCCAGCATACTGCCGGAGGCGCAGAGGAACGTCCGGCAATTCAGGGGCTTCTCCAGCCCGCCATAAGCCTCCACGGAGAATTGCAGGCCGCCGAACAGGGAGCGCTGGGCCTTTTGCAGCGCGTCCATGTCGTGGGCGGCTGTGTCCAGAGAGCCCAGAAACTCGCAGAGAAACGCCGCCGCAGTCAGCTGCTCTGCGGTCAGATCATCCAGGGTGAAATACAGATTCAGGTAGGTGATCCCGCCGGTGGGCAGCGCGTGGCGCAGCACCGGCAGGCCATTCGCGGACGCTTTCTCCAGGGGCAGTTTCTCCGGCTCCGCCGGGATCTCCTCCAGGCGGAGCATCGGGATGGACGCCAGCGCCTCCGGGGAATCTGGCGTGTTCTGCCAGGCTTCGATCTGGGCCTGACGCTGGCGAAGGGTCTCCAAATCCGCCGCGCTCCAGCCGTCCCGGGCGGCGTGGAGCCGGGCGGTCTCCTCTGCCTGTCTTTCCTGGCTCAACGTATGGGAGGGCCGCATCAGCACCTGGCAGGTGTGGGGATTCTCCAGCAGCGTCTTTTTCAGCAGCTGCTCAAAGTACCCCTCGCCGCATTTTTTGCGCAGACTGTCGAACA
>CATIYU010000197.1 GCA_949739085.1 uncultured Eubacteriales bacterium
AAAGTTAAAATTTCCTATCCCTTAAAATTCCTCTTGACAAATGCTTAGTTGGTCTCCCTCACCGCCGGGGGCGGCGAGGGTCTTGGCCCCGCCAACGGCGGGGCTTTCTTCATGCGGTGGGGTGATTGAAATTGGGAGGACGAAGTCTGTTATTGCCGCACAATGCTTCGTACTTTCCCAGCCTGTGCAAGCACATCTTCCACTCCGTCCTCGTCCTGCCAGACGCAGGAAACGGCGCAGTCCATGAACCATTCGGAGCGCAGCAGAGAGAGGATGATATCCCACATGATGGCGAAGTCATCGCCGTGGCCCCTGTCTTTGAAGGCGAGGGTATCACTGTTAGAGACGCAGGGGAGGTCGTAGGCGGCGAACAGGCTTTCTATCGTCCGATGCACATTTTCCAGCGTGCATCCTCTCCGTGCTGCGACGGCTTTGTCAAAGAAAAATTTCACATTCATTTTGCGATTCCTCCTGTTTTTGATAGCCCACATTATACTGTCTCGCTTCTGCGTTATCCAGATAATTCGCCAGACAGTGCGGCGCTCTTGTAGTGTGTATCAATTTACACACCGCTTTTCCAAAGAAAACGGCCCGATGCGTATCAGTACACATCGGGCCGCTCAAAGCTATTCTTCTTTCTGTATTGCCAGAAGGAAATCCAAGACAGCGGTGTCCACAGTAGTATCCGGTTCCTCCACTACTTCTGCCGTCTGTGGAATCGCCACGTTTTTCAGTTCTTCCCGGAGAAGCTTTCTCAGGGTATCCTCCAGGCCTTTTTGTCTGTGATAGCCGCAGACCGCCTCGCAGATAGCGCTGGTCTTGTTCTTTTGCTGGAAGAGGATTCCATGTCTCCCGCTGCTTGGGGTTATCCAATGACAGCACAATGTGGAGCCGCCACTTTTTACTGTCTCGATCACCGCTCATCAGACCGCGCATTTACCCACCAGTCTTTCGGCAGGATCTCATTTTTGAGCAGATCCCCAATGGTCTGAAACGTCTGGGCCAATTCATAAGACTCCTTCACCGAGTCCTCCGGGGTCATGCGGGTACACTCCGCCCAGATACGCACATTTTCCTCTGTGGGTGTCAGCAGAACGGCCCTCATAGGTTTTGCAGAACAGGCCAGCGATTTTTCCCCTGCGATCTACTTCAGCATCCGACTGGTCGATCTATCGCACAGCCGACAGCATCTCTGCGGCAGCGGACTCTCGCTCCTCTGGCGGCAGTTGCTGGACAGCTTTCAAGATCCTCCAGCCTCGGTTGATGGACAGTTCCTTGTTTTCCAGAGCATTTTTCAGCAATTGGGGTACATTTTCGGCTAACTGTGCGATCCTGCCCATTGCCTGCTCCCCAATCCCAACAGCCTGGGCCATTTCTTTCCTGGTATTGATGGGCTGGAGCGCTTTTGGCGAATTCACCGAAAGCGCTCCCTTGTTTGATTTGTCCCCACCAACCGCTGATTGGTTTGCCCCTGCCCTGGCTTCGATATCCGATTTCAATCGGAGAGCGATTTGCCCCAATTCCCACTTGTCCAGATTACGGCGGCCCTTCTGTGTGTCCAGAGCCCACTGCTTGGCTTCCAGCAGATCGGCAAGCGAAAACACCAGCATTTTGTAGGGCAGACCATGTTTTTCGCAGATGCGGAACCGATTGTGCCCGTCAATAATGACCATGTCCTCGTTGACGATGACGGGAGCGTAGCAGCCATTTTCCAGGATATCGCTCTCCAAAGAAGAAATCTGCTCCACGCTCAGGGGCGGGAACAGTTCCTCCATCTCCGACAGCACAACGGGCGTTCGCTCAGAGCTGCCGTATTCGGTTTTCGTGTTTTGCAGAGTACCATCTCCTTCAGTTTGATTTTTGAGAGCTTCCGCTGAGATGTGCCGTTCTACCCAATCCGGTTCCTGACAGGCAACCCTGCTCGGCGCTGTGTCGTATGGCTTCCCTTGGCCCGCTCCCTCAAACTGAAAACATGGCAGGCTTCCCTGGAAAAGTATCTGATTGGACGGTCATTCACTTGTACCCCCCAAGCGCATTTGCGCCTGGGGGTACAGCGTAAAGCCTGTTAATGATGCCCAACCTCTTTCGAGGAAGCCTGTTAGAGTAAATATGAAGTAAAACACTAATAATTTCTAATAATATCACTGTACTGCAAGTATAACTCCAATGAGAATGCCTGTCAAGGCGAAATTTGGAAGCAGCAAGGAAACCAAATCCCACAAGCAAGCAAAAGATGTGTATGGCCATATGATTTTTCTCTAATGTAGAGTCTGCTCCGCAACCCCGTTTAAAAGGGAATTGAGCGCAAAAAGCGTGAAAAACATCCAAAAGCAGCTTTTTCAAACAAACTGAGCCAAAAAATATGGACAAAGTACGGCCTGTTCCTGTCGCCATATGCAGGAGTCGACTTGCCAGGTACAAGGGTTTTGAGAGGTTTCTGATAAAAACCTTGCACTTTGAACTTCCCTTTTTGCTCTGTATCCGTTGCAGACCAAAGGCTTTGAGGTTGCGGAGTACTCCCTAATGCATAGGCGGGTGCGAGTACTGATTCTACAGGAGGGGGATTAAATTAACGGCCATCGGCTAAAGCCAGTGGCCGTTAATGCAGTTTAAATACTAATTATATACCCACTTTCCCACTGTTTCGCTTTTTACTTGCCGTTTCTGCTCTTTTGCTATTTTGCTTTGATCCAAGTTCTGCGATGTTTCTTCGCTTTAGCAATTCATTAAAATTAAGTATGTCGATTCCCGGAAACCGATCAAGAATGGCGAGGTATGTTTTGTCTGGCTCCTGGAATTCGTCAAGGATTATCTTCTGCTTTTCCAAGACTCGCTGCGTCATCCGCAGGTCAAACTTGCACCCATGTCGTTTTTTGCGTTATTCTTAATATCAATATGATAGTTTTTGTGTAATTTGGTAGCGGTATGGAAGCTGTCCGGGTAGCGGAGACCGTGACTGTCAAACCAGTACCATAGTGCTTGGCAAAGCGTAGTAAACGGGTCACGGAGCATTTGAATGAACTTTTTCTGGTATTCATCGTAATCCGTAAAGATGCTGTCAGCAACCGCATCATAAATATCGCTGTCTTTGACCTTGGAGAACTCACTGGGCCTTTTGCCCATCTTTTCATTCCATTCAACATTCTCAAGGAAGGATTTGAATCCAGCTTGGTAGGTCGGATGGAATGAGAGCATCCGCTGGTCAACGCCAGAGGCATGGTACAGACAGGCGTAGCCCTGGTAGTCTTTCTCAACGAGTTTGTAGGAAACGATGTGCTGTTCGCAGATATTCAGCGTGCAGGCCGCAAGATTTATCTTGGCACTCCGTGTCAGATGCGGCTCACCGTTTTTGAAGGATATATACTTCTTGTCAGCGACAACGAAGTAGCCATCGGCAAAAACCATATGATTGGTTTTTACCCACTCTTCAAGAACAACATTCTGGGAAAGCAACTCAAAGGCGTCTTCTATAGTCAGCGCGATATGCTCTTTGCGTTTGAACTCCCCAAAGACATCCGTATAATCCGACATCTCCATCAGTCTGCCTTCAATCTCGACCTCAATTAGGCGTATTTTAGCAGACGTTCGGGAAACCTGAAAGAAATCCGCCAGCTTGTCAACAAGCGCGTCGCAGCCCTCCAACTGCTCACTCAGAAATTCCTCCGCCTTTTTGATGAACATCGCCTTGGGCATCAGCACGCGGGGAGCAAGCCGATGTGCCTGCCACTCCAGCCATTCCACCTCATTCTGCTTTGTACGCTTCCCGGAAGGCGGTTCAAAATTTCTGCGGGACTGACGGCACATGATGGGATACAGTTCTTCTTTTGCTTTCCTGTTTTTCCGCTCCAGTATCTTGAAATAGGTCTGATCCTTATCCCAGTGAATCATCTCGTGGATGAGGGTATTGCGTTTACTTCCCTCACCGTATACCCATTCCGAATCCGGGTCGAAGAGCAGCGTGCCCGCCGGATAGAAGGTGGGCACATAGTCGCCTTTATCTGCGTTATAAATCCGCACATAGCCGTCCAGCAGCATACAGCAGCCAAAGATGTCCAGATTCTTGGAAAGGGATGCTGTTTTCACCGTCAGATCTGCGTCACGCAGCATATCGTCGACCGGGAGCGGCATGGGTGTGGTCAATGCCTTCTCGCAGTACTTTGTGAGGAACTTTGCGGCGTAATCATCCAGCCGATTGACACCGATAATAAGCGCACCGGATTTGGGGTCAATATCATAAATATCACTGCGTGTCAGCTTACTTGGCATCTGTATCCTCTTCTCCATCATCCAGTGGATCGAGAGGCATTTCGCTGAGCAACTGCTTTGCCTCTTTCCAGTTTGGACAATATTTCTCTACTAAAGCCCTGAACCTGTTGGTGTGATTTTTCTCCAGCAGGTGAACAAGCTCATGCGTTACCACGTACTCCAGACACTCTATCGGTTTATGGACAAGCTGGAGATTGATGAGAATGCGTTTCTCATCAATATTGCAGGAACCCCAGCGTGTTTTCATATACTTGATATTGCAGGCGCTTGTTTCCACGCCGATACGCTCCTCGCACCGCTTGAGGATTGGCGGCAGGAGGCGCTTTAGTTCTGCGCGATACCACTCCGTGAGCGCCTTCTCCCGGCTCTCCTCCGATGCACCTTTCGGGGCGTGCATAATGATGCGCTGCGGTGTCTTTTCTATCTTATATCGGTTTCCCTCATAGATGACCTGCAGCATATGGGGTTTTCCCCAGAGGTAGCAAGCCTCCCCGGATACATATTCCCGTTTTGACTGTCGGAGCTGGGCAAGCATCCGATCCCGGACCTTTGTAATCTCCGGCACCTTGCGGAGAACGTAGTATCGAATGGCATCCTCCGAAGTTTCAGCAGGTGCGCTGACCGTCACATCCCCTTCCGGAGGATTGACCCGGATGTACAGATTTTTCTGCCTAGGTTTCCGGGTCACCTCAACAGAGATTCCCGCAACGGTTATGGTTTCATTAACGGTCATATTCCTCTTGCCTCTTTGCGATATCGAAAATACCGTCCCTCTGTTCTTCTGCCTCCGCTTTTTCGATGGAGGCATCGATTAGTGTCTTATAAATTGCTATGCGTACTTTCTGCGCCCTTTGATGATTCGTATGCCAGTCGGGAGACACACTGATGCGGATAGCGCCATCTACACCGATGGTAAGCTCATAGTTGCATTCCAGATAGTCGTAGATTGCCCGCCTTGCCGCGCTGTCCCGGATTCCTTCTGGATAAGTATCATCCTCCTCCGGGTGAAGGATGGCCTGTGCCAATTCCACCACCTGCCGGAGATATTCCTCGTAGCTCATGGCGGCAATCTTGCGCTGTTCAATTACGTCCTCCAGCATCTCCGAGAGCTTTCCGTAGTAGACCTCGTTGGAACTCATCTTCTTGACGATTTCGTGCTTAAGGTTGTTCTCGATGGTTTCCGCTTTGGCAGTTTTATCGCAGGGAAGGTCTTTAATAAGGTCGGCGGGCGTAGTAGTTCTTCCTTCGAGAAGGAGCTCCACAAGGGACATATCGGCCATCTTGTTCACGAACTTGGAATCGTCTGCCCGGATGTACGTATCCAGGATGTAGCGCATATCAGCCTCATAGGGCTTCAGGTCAATATAGTCACAGCTAGCCAGCTTGATCATCTCTTTGATTTTATTGTAGCCGTCAATGTTGTTCCTCAACTGGGTAACCTGCTGTTCCGTATATCCATAGTCAGCAACAAGCCGATTGCAGCAACTTGTGAAAGAGCGGGTAAGAGATGCGGTCAGGGCATACAGTGTATCCCTGCGTGCAGTTTTCTCGTCAGACTCGCTGTCACTGCCGCAGAAATATTCGATATAATCTGTGTCCGCTTTCGGGTCGGGTACGTTCGCCAGCAAATCCTTAAGGGAGGTAAGGCTGCCCACCATCTCGGATTTTGCCTCTTCGTACCTGTCCTTGATGAGTCCCTCAATATCCTCCTTGTTATACTGGTCAAACGCGTCAGAGGTATAGTCATGAACCGCAGACTGGATGTTGCAAAACAGATCCATGTAATCCACAATATACCCATAATCCTTGTCTTCTCCATCCGGGCGGTTGACGCGACAGATAGATTGGAAAAGGTCATGGTCACGCATCCTCTTGTCGATGTACAGATAGGTTGCGCTGGGAGCGTCAAAGCCCGTCAACAGCTTGTCCACAACGATGAGCAGTTTCATTTTGGCAGGAGACTTTTTGAACATTTCCTTGACCTCTGCCTCAAATTCCGCCAGTTTCTTACCGCCAAGCATCCGTTCATAGGTTTTCTTCTTGTATTCCTCCTCGCTGGCCTTGGCGGGATCAGAAGTGGCCGTGCGGACGCTGGCAGCAGTCGGCTCATAGGAAGTCACCACGGCGCAGCGGGTAAAGTTTTGTGATTGGAAAATCTCCCAATACTTGCAGGCTTCATAAATGCTGTCGGCCACCAGCATGGCAGTTCCGCGGTCTGTTGCGAGACGCGGCTTTCCAACCGAATCACTCATGTCAAAGATAATATCGGCTGCAATACGCTCCAGGCGCTCCTTAGAACTGTAGAGTTTGCTGATGGTCGTCCAAGCCTGCTTCAGCTGCATCTTTGCTCGATCGGTCAACCCCTGTGTCTTCAGTTCAAACCACTGGTCAATCTTTTCAGGGCTGGAAAGCTCCTGGTTCACATCGCGGGCTTCATAGCGCAGATCAAGGATAACGCGGTCTTGCACACCTTCGTCAAACTTATAGGTGTGGATATAGGATCCAAAGGTCTCAATGCTCTTTTCCTTATCGCCTTTAAGAAGCGGTGTCCCTGTAAAGCCGATGAGTACTGCGTCCGGCATCAACACTTCCACAGCCTTATGGAGCTTGCCGGAATTGGTTCGGTGGCATTCATCGATAAAGCCGATGATATTTCCCTTAGCCTTGTAATCCTTGGGCAGGTTCTCCGTAAGCTCTCTGACGTACTTGTCAATGTCAGCGTCCTTGCCCGCATTGTGCCCATACTTGTGGATGAGGGAGCAGACAATAGGATATTCATTGGTGTTCAGAATCTCCCGGAGGCCGACGCAGTTCTTCGCCCGTTTAACCTTCTTTTCTCCCACGTCAAAGAACAGGCTTTCGATTTGGTCATCCAGTTCGTCCCTGTCGGTAATGATGACCACTCGGCTGTCGGTGATGTTCTCCCTGATCCACTTGGTGAGCCAGACCATGATGAGGGATTTGCCAGAACCCTGGGTATTCCAGATGATGCCTCCTTCACCGTCTTTGATACGTTGCTGTGCGGCCTGCACCGCAAAGAACTGGTTATGCCTAGCGGTCTTCTTGCGCCCAGCATCAAAAATCATGAAGTCGTGAATCAGCGTCAAAAGCCGGTCATGCTGGCAAAGGGAAATAACGCCGTCGCGGAGGCGATTATTCTCCGCAGCCTGCATAGCCAGTATCTTCTGAGAGAGCTCGTTCTTCGCTACTCTCATGAGGTCTGTATCCTCCCGCCACTGGAGATAGTACTTCTCCGGCGTTTCAACTACGCCGTATTTCAATCCCTCCGACTCATTGCCCGCCATGAGCAGTTGCATGGTGTTGAAGAATCCCTGAATGTTTTCCTTCTGCTGGTTTGTAAGCATCTGCCGAATGCCCTCACCGATGGAGACGGAGGAGCGTTTCAATTCGAATATGGCCACAGCAATGCCGTTGACATACAGCACCAGATCGGGACGCTTGGTAGTGCGGTTATCATAGCGGAGGACGGTGACCTCCTCCGCCACATAAAAGTCGTTCTTTTCTGTATCCGTCCAGTCGACGTAATGGACAGTGATGCGGTTTCCATGCTCGTCCCTGATCCCCTGGCAGCCGTAGCGCAGGAGACTATAGACCTCCATGTTGTCCTGCGTAAGGTCGTCTGACAGCATTCCTACCTTGGCAAGGAGAGCGGTGATGGCCTTACCGATGGCGTCCTGGCTGTACCCGCGGGCCTGCAGATTTTTCCGCAGCAAATCCTCCTTGACAGGCTTATTGTGCAGAGATTCCAGATTGCCCAAATATGTATAGTGGAGATCGTTGATGAGCCAACCCTTGACTCTGTTCTGAAGTTTTCTTTCGGAATCAACTGACATACGATAAACCTCCTTAAGCTCCCAGCCGCACCTGCCCAGTGAGCAGGTCATCCATGGCGCCCTCACGGATTTGAATCATCTTGTCTCGCTCGACCTTAAGATTCTGGATTTCTTCATCCATCGCAGCAATCATCCCTGCAATAGCTTCTTGCTCTGAAATATGTAAAGGAATCAAGAGCGGATACTGTATAATATATCCCTTATCTCCACGTGGCATTTTAATGTCAACGCCAATTTGAAATTGTAAGAAAACGCCGAAGAAATTTTGTAGTTTTTCGGCGGGGGGGGGTAACAAAACTAAGCGTTTCCTTGTTCAAAAA
>CATIYU010000198.1 GCA_949739085.1 uncultured Eubacteriales bacterium
CCGCCTGCCCTTTGCGGCAGGTCTCCACACTGCCGCACCGCACGCCTACGCGGATAACATCCTTTCTTGTCAGTCTCCCCCGCCATTTTGTGGAGTGGCAGGACAGCTCATGATTAGACGCCTGGGCGCTGGCGCTCAAGCTAATTATAGAATATAGGATATCCTGGAAAAAGTCAAGGAGGGGAAGAAAGTTCAGCGTTTTGCCGCAATATGGTCCTGCCTTTCTATATAAACCGCCCAACGGCGTTCAAGTCTCCAGCAGGACGCCCGCGGCCGCCAGCTCCTGCCGCACCCGCTGGAAGGCCTCCCCGTCTGGACAGGCCAGGGTGTGCAGGTGGACCCACTCGGTGAGAAGGGACAGGGGCGGTGCGCCCTGGGAGCGGAGAATAAACTGGCGCACGTCGTAGCGGCTGGAGAGCTGGAGGTCCCCGGTGAGCTGGCCATAGACGGGGTGGTCCACCACCACATCCAGGACGGTGCAGCCGTTGTCCACCATAATAAGCAGCTCCTCCTCCATACCTGCGGCGTCGTGGCGGCAGGCCACCTGGCGGATAAGCCCCTCCGGCTCCCGGGGGATGGCATAGCCCCTGGCGGTGGCGGTGACGGAGGCCCCTGATGCCCGCAGAAGGGCCACGTCGCCCACAATCAGCTGGCGGCTGACGCCGAACCGGGCGGCCAGGGCCGACGCGCTGATGGGTTTGGATGCGTGGGAGAGGGCGTCCAGGATGGCGGCCCGGCGTTCTTCGGCAGTCATGTGAACAGCTCCTTTCTGTTTCTATCACACAGTATAGTCCGCCGCCCGGCAGTCCGTCAAGGGGCGGCGGGATAAGAAATCTTAAGATTTTTCCGGCAATTTCCGCTTGCGCCGGGGCCGGAGGCGCGCTATAATAAAAATGACACTACCCCGCTCCAGCGGGTTTTGGAGGGATTGCCATTGAGCTTTGTGGAAATGACGGAAGATATCATCAACCATCCCCTCTTTCTCGAGATGCAGACGGTGCCCCACCACGGCGGTGAGAATTCGCTCTACATCCACTCTGTGGATACGGCCAAGTGCGCCTGTAAACTAGCCAAGGCGTTTCGCATGCGGGAGGACCGGGTCCGGGCGGTGACCAGAGCGGCGCTGCTCCACGACTTCTTCGGCTATGACTGGCAGAGCGCCCAGCACCGCCGGTTCATGAAGCGTTTTCGCGGATGGAAGCGGCTGACCCATATGCACGCGTTTATTCACGGGGCCCACGCGGCCCACCGGGCCGGGCGGTTCTTTGATCTGGACGCCCGCCAGCAGGCGGCGATCACCAGCCACATGTTCCCCCTGGCGCCGTTCCCGCGGAACTCCGAGGCATGGGTGCTGACCCTGGCGGACAAGTGGGTGGCCTCTAAAGAGGTGAGCGCGGCGGTGGGCTGGCAGGTCCGCAGCCTCTGCCAAAACCTGAAAAAATAGCAGGTTCCCTTCTGTACGGAGAGAGTATAGGGGCCTGGACGTCCCCGCTCAAGGGCGTCCAGGCCCCTATACTTTTTTAAGGGACTGCCGGACGTTCCGCCCCCTGCTCCCGCTGCATGGACAGCTCCAGCTCGAACAGCTGCTCCGAAAGCGTATGCCTTCTTCCTGTCACGCGAAAACCAAATTTCAAATAGAGCGACAGGGCCTTTTCATTGTTATTGAGTACCCACAGGCAAGGCGCCGCTTTACACTTCTTAACGGCAAAAAGAAGTAATTCCGCGCCATAGCCCTTGTGCTGTTCAGACGGCAGAACATATAAGTTCTCAATCAGGCTGTCTTTTACAGAAACAATTCCTACGGGGGCGTCCCTTATGAGCATGTACAGCTGTTTTCCGCCCTCCATTTCCTGCTCCAGATATATTTTTTGACGCGCAGTAGTGTGCTGGCTCACAAACGCCTCGCCGCAAAATGCGCGGTGTGAATCCCGCCACGATTCTGCGTGAATCTCCGCAGCGGATAACAGGTTTTCTCTGGTGACCTCCACAATCATTCTGCCCGGCCTTCTTCCATAAATGAGAATTTTCTGGTTTGATTTTAGCATATTCGCTGGTAAACTGCAAGAATTGCTTGACAGCCGGCGGATACAGCCATCGCTGTGCAGCGAGTCCGTCCCGCACCGCAATTGACAGTGTTGCGGCGCTGTGCTATGATATTGTTCTAAGTCGAACGTCCCTTTACAGGGATTTCCTTCTTGTTCAGTTCCCCAATTCCGGCGAGTTTATTTGCCGCAGCCCCCATCTATCATCCATGCGAACGGCATTCAGACTGCATTTGTGAGCGCCGTCCTAAGGAGGGAATCATTTTGCTGCGCGTATTTTTGGCAGAGGACGAGAGCATCATCCGAGAGACCCTGCGGGACACGGTCCCTTGGGCCCAATATGGTTATGCCTTTGCAGGGGAGGCCGGAGACGGGGAACTGGCCCTGCCCCTGATCCGGCAGGTGAAGCCGGATGTGCTCATCACCGACATCCGTATGCCTTTCATGGACGGTTTGGTTCTCAGCGAGCTGGTCCGGCGGGAGTTCCCGGAGATAAAAATTGTCATTATCTCCGGTTATGACGACTTTGAATACGCCCAGCAGGCCATCAGCCTCGGTGTGGACCGCTACCTCCTAAAACCCGTGACGAAAAAAGCCCTGTTGGACGCGCTGGAGGAGCTCCGGGAAAAGATTGAGGGCGAGCGGGCCAGCCGGAGCTATCTGGCTCAGTTCCACCGGGAGGCGGAGGAATACGAGCAGTACACCCACCGGCTGTTTTTCGAGCGGATGGTGGCGGGCCAGCTCTCTGTTCAAGAGATCTATGAGTCCGCGGCAAGGCTGGACATTGACCTGCGGGCCCAGTGCTACGCCCTGGCTTTCTTCTCCGTCCTGCCGGAGCCGTCCAATCCTGCCAGGGCCTACTCCGAGCCGGGGGCCCGCTTGCGGGACGCCCTGCTGGAGCACTTCCTAAAATATCCGGAGTACGTCCTCCTCCGCTGGAACCTGACCACCTACGCCGTGCTGCTGAAGGGCGAGACCGCCCGGATGGAGGAGCTGGCCCACCGCTGTGTGGACACGGTGCGGAGTCAATACGCTGCCTGCGCCCCTCAGCAGAGCTGGTATGTGGCGGTGGGCCGCCCCACCCAGCGGCTGAGCGCCCTGCCCGACTGCTTTGAGGAGGTCTCCCGCCTCTGGGCCTACCGGTACATCTTGCCCCGGCAGCATGTGCTGACGGCGGATACGGTCAGCTTCCTCAACAGCACTGGCGGCGGCCAGCTGGACCGGCTGGACCCGGGCAAGGTGGACCCGGCCCGACTAACCAGCGCGATGGCCAGCGTCAGTGCCCAGGAGGTCCCCCGCTTTGTGGAGGAATAC
>CATIYU010000199.1 GCA_949739085.1 uncultured Eubacteriales bacterium
GGCAGGCTCTCGTCAATAATGATGACGTTGCTCTGGGGGATGCAGACGTACTCCGCGAAAGCGCCGTCCCGGTCCACGCCCACGCCCTTGGTGTCCTTACACCACTGGATGTTGCCGGTGTGGCAGTTGCGGCAGCGTCCGCAGGTGATGTGCCCCTCGCCGCTGACCCGCTGGCCCACGTGGAGGCCGGAGACGCCCGCGCCCAGCTTCGCCACCTCGCCCACATACTCGTGGCCGATGACCATGGGGGGGCGGATGTGCTCCCGGGCCCAGGGATCCCAGTTGTAGATATGTACGTCCGTGCCGCAGATGGCGGTCTTGTGGATCTTGATGAGTACCTCGCCGGGGCCGGGCTCGGGAACCGGAACCTGCCGGAGCTCCAAACCGGGTCCCGCCACCGGCTTGACCAGCGCGTCCATGAATTGTGCCATAATTGTCCTCCTTATGAATACAAAACACAAATATTTAGTTTGTCTGATATGGACAGTATAAAACATGGGGTGGAAAAAGTCAACAAAAAGTTTGTCTTGACAAGCAGATTCTATTGTGATAGAATCCAGTTATTCTATTGCAATAGAATAACGTGCAAGGAGCGAAGGTAATGGAAAGCAAAATTTTTGACAGTGAGCTGAAAATTATGGAGATTCTCTGGTCCGCCGGGGAGCTGCCTGCCCGGGATATCGCCGCTCTGGCGGCGGAGCAGGTGGGCTGGAGCAAAACCACCACCTATACGGTCCTGAAGAAGTGCGTGGAGAAGGGGCTGTTGGAGCGGGATGACCCGGGGTTCCGTTGCCGCCCATTGGTCACCCGTCAGGACGCCCAGCGCCGGGAGACCCGGGACCTCATTGACCGCATGTACGGCGGTTCCGCCAGCCGGTTGGTGGCCTCCCTCCTGGAGGGCAGAGCCCTCTCTGGCCAGGAGATCCAGCGCCTGCGGCAGCTGGTGGAGGAGCTCCAATGACCGCCCCGTCCCTGGAGGCCTTGGGCCGCGCCTCCCTCTCCGCCGCCGTGATGATTTTTGCGGTACTGGCACTGCGGCTCCGGTTCCGGCGGGAGACGCCCCAGCGGGTGTTCTGCCTGCTGTGGGATATTGTTCTTGTCCGCCTGCTGGTACTGGCGGATATCGCCTCCCCGCTGAGCTTCCAGCAGCTGCTGGCCAACTGGCGCGCCAGCGGCCCGTCCGCCGTGCAGTTCGTCCCCGTGCTGGCGGAGGGGCCCCTGGTCCTGCGGGAGGCGGTGCTGGCGGATGAGACGGAGTGCGCTTTTATAGTGGAAAAAACCGGAAACGTATGGCTCTCCGCTGGCACGCTGCTGGCGGTCCTATGGCTAGCTGGGGCTTTGGCCTGTCTGGCGTGGCTGCTGTGCGGACACCTGCGCAGCAGGCGGGTCTACGCCGCCTCTCTGCCGGTGTCCAGCCCCGCTGTGGCGGACTGGCAGCAGCGCCACCCCCTCCGCCGCCCGGTGCAGGTCCGGCGCAGCGACCGCATCGCCTCCCCGCTGACCTACGGGGTGCTGTACCCCGTGGTGCTGCTGCCCAGCGGCATGGACCTCTCGGACGCCGGAGCCCTCCCCTACGTTCTGGCCCACGAGTACACCCACATCCGGCGGTTCGACGCCCTCCGGAAGGGCCTCCTGGCCCTGGCCCTCTGCCTCCACTGGTTCAACCCACTGGTCTGGGCTATGCACGTCCTGGCGAACCGGGACATAGAGCTGGCCTGCGACGAGGCGGTGGTCCGCTCTGGCGCGGACCGGCGGGAATACGCCTTGGCCCTCCTCCGGCTGGAGGAGCAGCGGGGCAGGGATTTTCTCAGCGGCAGTTCCTTCAGCCGGAACGCCTTAGAAGAAAGGATTATAGCTATTATGAAAATCAAGAAATTTTCCCTTGCCGCCGTCGCGGCGGTTCTGACGGCGATGTGCATTGCCACCACTGTGTTTGCCACCAGCGCCCCCGGGCCGTCCGCACGGGAGAACGTCCACAGCGAGGCGGAGACTCTCGCGGAGGGCGTTATCAGCAAGCTGGATAAGAACGGCAATATGATCTACTCTGCGGACCAGGGCAAAACCTGGATGAGCGAGGACCGGTTCCACGCGGAGTACGGGAATGACTGGGGCGACGGCTGGCAGGTGGAGTGGTGGACCGCCGGGGAATACGCCGCTTGGCTGGAGCAGGAGAAGCGGGAACTACAGAATATAATCGGCGAGCGGGCCTACACCGGCGGCGACGGCTGGTTTGTCTGGGACCAGGAGAAGGTGGACGAGACCATTGCCCTCTACGAAAGTATTCTGGAGGAAATCCGGAACGGTGCGCTGTACTCCAAGACCATCCGGGACCAAAACGGCAACCTGGTGGAGGACGCCGCCCTGGGCAGCGGCGGTATGGTCATTGCCAGCACCTTCGACAGCGCGGAAGACAGGGAGCTGGCGGGGGACGCCTTCCTCCTGGACAACGCCTCCGCCATTCTCAGGGAGTGCGCAGTCTTCGGCCTCAGCGGCACGGCGGAGGACGGCCTCTTCTATAACGGCCAGCGGGTCCGGTACTTTGTGGACGGCGCGTCTGTAGGCGAGGAGGGCTACGGCATCCGCTACAGCTATGCGGATGCGTCCGGTACAGTAGACGTCCACACCCTCCGGGCCGTCATTTACAACCCCGACGGCTCCTACAACCCCATGGGGAACCTAGTTGGCCTGGCCGCCACAGGGGACGCCAGCTTTGACCCGGACCTGGCCAACTGTGCCCGGACCTCCGCCGAGGTCCAGGAGGCCGCAGCTGGTACGGAGATAGATATTCCTCCCTATATGGAGGACCTTTTGGAGGAGGCGGGCGGCAGGACCCTTCAGGAGATTTTTTCCCAGTACGCCCCCCTCGGCCTTACCTGTACCTCCGGAAAAAATAGCTTTGTGAACCTCTTCTATCAAGGCCAGCCAGTCCGCTGCTTCGCGGACTTGAAGCCCGACGGCTCCGCTTTCACCTACGAAAACCCCTATGCGGCGGAGGGCGGTTCGCTCCGCACGGTCTACAACGAGGACGGCATTATCATTGGCCTAACGGATGAAATGCTGAACGCATAGCCCTGCTTGCCTTTTTGGCCGTCCTGTGGTAAAATACCCCCCAAGCGGAACCGCCGCGCAAGGAGGCCCCCATGGAAGAGAGAAAACGCCATTTCCCCACGTTTGTGCTCTGGCTGCTGGTGTTTGCGGTGTCCATGCTGTTTTTGCTGGTGCGCTGTTCCAGCGAGGTCTTCATCAAGGGGCCCCCCGCCCTGTCCGCGGCGGCGGAGGGCGTGCCGGTCAACTGGGTGATGGCCCCAAACGTCTGGAACGGCCAGGTTCGGGAGCCGGAGGACCTGTTCCTCCGCTACGGCCGGGAGATCGGGATACCCGCCCAGACGGCGGCGGGGGAGGCCATTACCATCAAGCTTGATGGCGACGTCCCCGATCGGGCGGTGCTGGTGGAGTACGCCCTCAGTCCTGACGGGCAGTCGGCCTTTGGCGGACAGCAGCTCTTGAGCGAGTACCCCTTCTATTTCGACCGGAGGACCGGGACCATTACCCTGCCGGAGCCGGGGGAGCACCCGGTGCGGGGGTATATGCTGCGCTGCTACTGGGGGGAAAATAATTGCGACTACGGCATGGTGGTGCAGATCCTGCTGGAGTGACGGCCAAACAGAAAAAACGGCCCTGGCAGAGAAACCTCTGTCAGGGCCGTCTGCTATAGTTCCCGGCTCTGCCGGGGGACGGGGTCCAGGGAGACGCGGGCAAAATCCCCGGCCAGCTGCCGGTTGATCTCCGGCAGGAGCCGCTTGGCCAGGTCCGTCTGTTCCGCCCGGACCTGGAGCAGGGCGTCTTCGCCCCGGAGCCGGAGGCGGAAATCGGAAAAGCCCATAGCCATCAGCGCCGCCTCTCCACGGGCCGCCCGGGCCAAGGCCCCGGCGGTGATGGGCGTGCCTGTAGGAACGCGGGTGGCAAGGCAGGCGTAGGAGGGCTTGTCCCACACAGGGAGTCCCGCCTCCCGGGCCAGCCGCCGGATCTCCGCCTTGGCAATGCCGCATTCCCGCAGGGGGGAGCGGACCCCCAGCTCCTCCAGGGCCCGCATACCGGGGCGGTCAGAGGCGTCGTCGGAGGCGTTGCTGCCGTCCAGGACCAGCGGGAAGCCGTCCCGGGCCGCCGCGTCCAGCAGGAGGGTGAAGAGGGCTTTTTTGCAGTGGTAGCAGCGGTCCGCCGGGTTGGCCGCCGCCTCTGGCACGGCGAGGACGTCGAACTCCAGCACAGTCAGCTTCGCACCCAGGCGGCGGGCGGTGTCCCTGGCGTCCGCCAGCTCAAAGTCCGGCTGAAAGGGGGTGCGAACGAAATAGGCGGCGGTGTTCCGGCAGAGCCGGACCGCCTCGTGGAGCAGCCACGCGGAGTCCACGCCTCCGGAGAAGGCCACGGCGGCAGCGGGGTTTTCCTGGAAAAATTCTGCAATGGTCATAGGGGTTCCTTTTCTTCAGCGGGCGACAAGGTCCAGCCGGTCTGCCAAAGCCCTGCCGCTGGTGTTGTTGGTCACGTTGAACCGCCCCATTTTCCGGAGCGTATTCCAGTCCCCAGTATATAGGGTGTTGCAGTATTCGTCAATTGTGAAGGTCATCAAAATTCCCTCGGTTTGCAGCACCTGGTCCGCCCGCTCGCTCCAGTAGCCGAAAGGATAGGCCAGGGCCACTAGGTCCGTAGAGACCTGGCCCTCCCGCCGCTCCCGGGTGAGGCGCAGATCCTCCCGCAGGGCGAGGACATAGGCTTCATCCGCCTCCCCCTCCATCTGGAGCACGCCCTCCCGGCCGCTGAAGCCGTAGCTGGCCAGCTGGTGCATGTCGTAGGTGTGGGACTGGATCTCAATCACGCCCTTTTCCACCCAGGGCGCGGCCTCCTCATAGGCGAACCGGGGCTGCCAGAAGGGCTGGCCGTCGTGGGCGTATACCTCCTCCCCCTCGTTGATGCCGATGACGAACACGGTGGCGCACATGCCCATCTCCTCCAGAATGGGAGCGGCGATCTCCAGATTGCTGGTGTAGCCGTCATCCATGGTGATGAGCACTGGCTTGTCCGGCAGGGGAGCGCCGTTCTCCACGAAATCAATGACCTGAGCCAGGTGTACCGCCTGGTACCCCGCCTCCCGCAGGGCGGCGAGCTGTTCCCGGAACCGCTCCCGGGACACGATGGTGCTATCCAGGTCCACTTTGTTCTCCTCCACAAAGTGGTGGTACATCAAAACCGGCAGGCGGCAGCGCACGCCGGTAAAGGTTCCGTAGCAGATATCCAGCCACAGGCACGCCACAGCCAGGGACAGGGCGATGAGCGCGGCGGGCTTCCATATTTTTTTCAAGACGCAAGACCTCCGTAAAGTGGTTTGGCCGGGCCGCCGCTAACGGGGCCCTCAGCTTTCAGGGTGCCCATATTCCGGCAATTTCATGAGCAGTATATCACGCAGTTCTACAAATGTCAACCTAGAATTTGCTTCAACTGCAAAGGGCCCGTCCCGGCGGGAATTTCCTGCTTGCGTATTGGGTGGAAATGGTGCATAATGTTACCAGAAAAAGGGGGGGACCGCTATGAACAAAAAAAGACTCCGCCAGATGAGCGCCAGCCTTCTGCGGCGCCTGACCACACAGCCTGCCGCCCGCTGGCTGGCGCCCCACAGAGAGGCGCTGGCCCAGCTGCTGGAGGAGCAGAATTTCCTCCAGCGCTTTGTGCCGCTCTACGGCGGCGCAAGGCTGAACTGCGGCGACATCCTGACCCTCTGCCGGGAGGAGCTGAACCGGCTGGCCCCAGAGCCGGAGGAGGGCTGGTTGGCTTTTACCTACGACTTTGCCCGGAAAGCCATGTTTCCCGACCCGGCCTTTGAGGAGCGGCGGGAGCGGCACGGGGCGGGAGCGGCGGTTCTGCTGGCCCTCCTGCAAGTGCTGCTGGATGCGGAACAGGCCAAGCTGGACCCACTCTGGCAGCTGGAGCTGCTGAAGGAGGACGAACTGGAGGGATCGCCCCACCGGGACAGCTACCGGCTGTTTCTGCGCAGCTACCGCCGGGAGTACGTCTACGAGATGATGCGCCTGGGGCTGGAGGCCACCCCCTTCCGCACCCTGGAGCATATCGCCGGGGTCCACCACGTGGCCCTCAGCGTGGCCCGGGACCTGAAGCGGGCGGGGGTGCCCATTGACCTGGCCCTGGCCTCTGCCAGCGCCGCCGGTCACGACATCGGCAAATTCGGCTGCCGCCCCGGGGAGCGGGTACCCTATCTCCACTACTACTATACAGACCTCTGGTTCCGCAGGCGGCACATGGAGGACATCGGCTATGTGGCCGCGAATCACTCCGTCTGGGACCTGGAGCTGGACTACCTGTCCGTGGAGTCCCTGGTCCTCATCTACGCCGACTTCCGGGTAAAGCAGGAGCGGGGGCACGACGGCAGGGAGATCACCAAAATTTCCTCCCTGGCGGAGGCGTTTGACGTGATCCTCTCCAAGCTGGACAACGTGGACGAGGCCAAGCGCACCCGCTACACCTTCGTCTATGCCAAGCTGCGGGATTTTGAGCGGTATATGGTGAGCCTGGGGGTGGATATCTCCCTGGGCGGCGCACAGCCTGTCCCCGCCGCCCGGAAGGATGTGGCCCTCATGGACCCGGCAGAGGCGGTGGAAGCCCTGCGGCTCATGGGCGCAGAGCACAACATCGCCCTGATGGGCCGCCTGACCAACCAGCGCAGCTTCGCCAGCCTGCTGGAGCTGGCCCGGGGCGAGACCGACTGGCGGCGGCTGCGGGCCTATCTGGGAGTTTTTAACTCCTACTCCGTCTACCTCAGCGCGCCCCAGAAGGTGCAGACCCTGGCTTTCCTCTATGAGCTGCTGATGCACCGGGAGGGGGACATCCGCCGCCAGGCTGCGGCGCTCATGGGGGAGATCATCGCCCGGTTCCAGGCGGGCTACGTGAAGGAAAAACCCGCCCACTATGTACCGGACAGCCGGGCCGCCATGGACCTGGACCAGTGGAAGCTCTACCTGGAGAAGGTCATCCATCCCGATACCAAACTCATGGCACAGCACCGGCGCTGGATCAGCTACCAGCTGAAAACCATTGTCAACTCCCTGCTGGAAAAGTGCGGGGCGGACCGGCGGGGGCTGTTTCTCAAGGCGTTCCTCCGCTACTACCGCCAGCCGGACCGCCTGGAGGATGAGACGGCCTTCCAGCTGCTGGAGACCGCCACCGCTCTGCCCCGGGATGTGCTGGGGGACCGCCAGCGCAGTTCCCTTCTGGCCTTTGCCCACGGGCTCTCCGGCCGGGAGGCGGAGGAGGTGCGGGTAGCGGCAGGGCTGCTGATGGAGTACCTTGCCCAGCGGGTTCCCCCGGCGGCAGAGGCTGGAATCGCGTCCGCCTACCGCCTCAGCGCCCCTCCCGCCAAGCAGGAGCAAAGCCTCTCCGAGGAGGAGGCTTCCGACATTTTCCTGGACAATCTGAAGGCAGCCACGCCCTGGATCGTCAAACAGGTGAATATCCGCCGCCTCCCCCAGTTCGCCCAGAGCGGCGGCGGGCGGCTCCTCCACATCGCCACGCACTTGACCAATCTGGTGAAGGTCAGCGGGCAGGTGGCTGTGCGTCAGAGCGCCGGGGACGCCCTGCTGGACATCGCCCCCCGGCTCACGCCTGAGGAGCGCAACGAGGTGGCGGTGGAGCTGGGCCGGGGGCTGGAGATTGGCCAGCTGGAGTTCTCCAAGTATATCCCCGGCTGTCTGGGGCGGTTCTGCCTGTGGCTGCCGCCGGACCTGCTGGAGGAGATGCTGGACGACCTGGACGAGACCCTCTGCTCCGCCAACGGGCGGGTGGTCTCCCTGGCCCTGGACACCGCCGCCGTCATCTACGAGGAGTACGACACCTACCGGGTCCGGTTCCCGGAAGAGGACGGCTGCTACCGCCGACGCCGGGAGCGGCTGCTGGGGATGCTGCTCAAGGGCCTGGCGGGCATCCAGAGCGAGGTGCGCCAGGAGGCGCTGTTTGTCCTGGGCCGCCACGTGTTCGGCTCCCAGACCTTGGGCCGCCATGAGAAGCGCCGGGCCTTCCTGCTGACGCTGAAAAAGATCCTGGCCCTGCTGGGGGAGATGCCCGGGGACGAGCTGACCTTCTACTACCGGGCCGCCATGCTGGGGAGGCTTTACCGGTTCGTCACGGAGCAGGAGATTCTCCACGGGGGCTTCCAGTTCGAGGAGCCCCGGCCCGTGGCTTTCTTCCCCGGCGCCTTTGACCCCTTCACCCTCTCCCACAAGGGCATTGTCCGGGCCATCCGGGACCTGGGCTTCGAAGTCATGCTGGCTATCGACGAGTTCTCCTGGTCCAAAAAGACCCAGCCCCACCGGATCCGCCGCCGCATTGCCGCCATCTCCACGGCGGATGAATTCCACGTCTCCATCTTCCCGGAGAACTTCTCCGTCAACATCGCCAACCCCCAGAACCTGGCCGCCCTGCGGGCGGCGTTCCCAGGCAGGCAGGTGGCCGTGGTGGTGGGCAGCGATGTGGTGGCCAACGCCTCCTCCTACCGCAAGGCCCCGGAGGAGAGCTCCATCCACACCTTTGACCATGTCATCTTCCGCCGGGACCTGGGCGACACCCCCCCGGATTACAGCGCCATCACCGGCCAGGTGGTGGAGCTGACGCTGCCCACCCACCTGGAGGCCATCAGCTCCACCCGCATCCGGGAGGCGGTGGACCAGGGGCGGGACATCTCCAACCTCATCGACCCGGTGGCCCAGGAGTTCATCTACCTCCACGGCCTCTACCTCCGGGAGCCCCAGGACAAACCGCTGCTGCGGGTGGAGGATATGACCTTCCAGCGGCATCTGGCGCTGACGGAGGAGACGGAGGATCTTCTGCGGGCCTCGGCCCTGGCGGACCATCCGGACCC
>CATIYU010000200.1 GCA_949739085.1 uncultured Eubacteriales bacterium
ATTTCTTGAAAATCTCCAGGATGCGCTTATAATCCGTGTCATCCACATCCGGGTCCGCAATCTTATAGCGGCAGGAACCCAGGGCAGAGGAGGGGGGGTACAGCAACAGCTCCAACTCCTCTGCGTCCTCGGCGGACATGTCCAGAAGCCGGTCGTTCAAAACGCCCTTGATGCCGTGCTCCGCGCCGTAGACCTTGGTAATGGCCTCGTTGTCCAGCGCCGTGCGGATGACGCCATAGGCGCTGGCGTTGATGACGGAAGTGGGTCCGCCGGACTGCCCGATAATGCAGGCGCCCTTCAATACATTCATAATCTGAAGCCTCCTGATGATGATATTTTTAACATACAGTAGTATAGCAAGTTCTTTTCCGTTTGTAAACAGCTTTTTTCAGCACAAAACGCCCGCAGTCCCAATTTTCCGGGGCTGCGGGCGTTCATCTATTCCTTTTTCTCTGGGCGGAGAAGGAGATACAGCACCGCTACAGCGGTCAGCATTCCAATGAAATCGCTCATATGCGCACCTCCGCTTTCCTGTAGAATAGTCCGCTGACCAAAACCAACGCCAGCACCACCGCCGCTCCAGCGGCAATCCACATGGCTGGACTCATGAGGCCCGCCAGGTACAGCACGCCCCGCCCAATCATCGCCAGAAGGCTGGAGCCGCCGTCTTTAGCCGCATGGACGCTGTTAACCAGTATCATGGGGGAGAAGCACAGGGGGAACCAAATCAAGGCGAATCCTACTGTCCCGAACCGGAGCTGCATCGCGCCTAGGCAGAAGTCCGCGGCGCAGATGACCACAGTGAAAAGCAGGATGGTCCACCACTTATACACGCCGGAGATGTCGAACTCACAGGACCAGCCGGGGTAGAGGAGGCCGTAGAACCACAGCTCCAAACGGTTGAGCAGCCACGCCGCCCCAATGCCCAGAAGACAGTTGATGGCCGTGATGAGAGGGTCCGCCAGCAGGTAGGACCGGCGGGTGTGGCCCATGGAGACCGCCATGCGGTAGCGGCAGGTGGCCCCGCTGCCCCGCAGCAGGCCCCCGAAGATCGTACCCATCAGTGCCATCATAGATCCGATGGCGGCGTAGTCCTGATCCTCGTTGAGGAAGACGTTGATGCCCAGTACCATGATGACCCCCAGCAGGAAGAGACCGCCCTGCATGGCCAGCATGAGCATCGCACCACTCCGGGTAGCCCGCAGATGCTTGAGAAAGAAGTTCATCTCCAACCCTCCTTACAATCTCACTTCCTGCCGCCGCAGGATCAGCCACTGGAACAGCAAGTCAAGCCCCACAGAGACCAGCGCCAACAGAACCATCCAATAGGGCAGATTTTCCAGATATAATACGACTTTCAGCACATCAGAAAGCAGAGCGCCCTTGGCAACCGCTATGCCGGAGTATCCTAAAAGGCCCCCAAAGCCGCCGCAGAAGAGGATGATCAGCGCTGTGCCCAGCCATTTCCATTTCATAAATAGCGTGCCAAGAATACTGCTGAAGGAACCGGCAACGATCATGATGCATACCAGAGTCGGCAGGCTGCGCAGGCCAACGGCGGATACCTCCCCAGGTACCGCCAGCCAGATGATGGCGCAGAGTGCTGCGGCCACTGCGGTAATGAGGGCCTGATAGTAACGAAACCCCCAAAGGACGTTGCGGCGGGTCTCTCCCATGGACAACAGCAGGGGAACATATGTGAACTGTGCGCCGGAATTAATCATCATTGTACCCAAAATGGCGGCTATACACAGAAAATAGGGCGCAACTGAGACAAACAGCTTCAGGTCCAGCCCCTCCGCCCCAAAGACAATCAGCAGGGAAATGATGCCCGCGATGAACAGATCCACTCCCGCAGTCTCCAAGGTGAACCGGGTCCAGAATTTCAGGTTCCGCTTCACTTTGCCGCCTCCTCTCCGCACAGAGCCACAAAGGCCCGCTGAAGACTCACCGGCTGCACAGAAACGTCTCGGGTTTCATCGATCTTCTGGCCCGGCTTGAGGAACACTGTCACGCCCTTGCTGCGGCCCACAGTTTCCGGGTAGTGGATCTCCAGACCTGCCGTAGCGGCGTCCACCTCCTCCGCCTTGCCGCTGACATGGCGGGCGCTGTCCACAAGGGCCTGGGTGTCGCCCTCCAGGAGGATTTTCCCGTCATGGAGGATAATGACCTCCTCCAAGATATCCGCCGCCTCCTCAATGATGTGGGTAGAGACCACGAAGGTACGGCCAGAGGCGGAATATTCCTCCAGCAGGAGCTTGTAGAACTGCTCCCGGGCCACCACGTCCAGACCCGCCACCGGCTCGTCCAGGAAGGTATAGGGAGCTTTTGAGCAGAGGGCCACCACAATGGTAATCATGCTCAGCATTCCCTTAGACATTTTCCCCAGCTTCTTTTTTACGTTCAGTCCAAAGAGCTGCAAAAGCTTCTGCTCCATCTCCTTGTCCCAGTCCTCATAGTAAGTAGAGGCGATGCGCAGGTACTCCTTGGCCTTCATGGCGGCTAGGCCGCTCTCTGCGGTGGCGTTCAGCTCACGTGAGAAGCAGAGCCTGGAAAGGCTTTTGCGATTCTCCCACACCGGCTGGCTGTCCAGGCGGGCGGGTCCGCTGGTGGCAGGATTCTGAGCGGTCAGGATAGACAAAAGGGTGGTTTTGCCTGCGCCGTTGCGGCCGATGAGACCGTAGATGCGGCCCTCCTTCAGCTCCAGGGATACATTTTGGAGCACTTCCTTGCCACTGTAGGTCTTTATAATGTTCTCACAGATCAAGCTCATACTGTTCTCTCTCCTATCATGATGAGTAATTCCTCTTTTGGGATGCCCAGGCTCCGGGCCTCCGCCAGCAGGGGGGCGATGTGGTTCTCCGCAAAAGCGGTGCGGCGCTTGGCCAGGATTTTCTCCCGGGCCCCCTTGGCCACGAACATGCCGATTCCCCGGCGTTTGTAGAGGATGCCGCCGTCCACCAGAAGGTTTACGCCCTTGGCGGCGGTGGCTGGGTTGATGGTGTAGAGCTTCGCCAGCTCGTTGGTACTGGGGACTTGTTCCTCCTCCAGCAGGATGCCCCGGAGGATGTCCGTCTCGATCATTTCGCTGATTTGCAGATAGATGGATTTCTGCTCTGTCAGGTGCTCATTCAAATAGGTCCCTCCTTTCTTTTGGACCACAGTAGTCAATCGGTTAATTACTTGTGTAATTAACCATACAACAAACAAAGGAATTTGTCAAGGGGGTAAGGAGAAAATTTTCCGGCAGAAAAATCCCCCTGCCATCCCAGAGGAGGGCAGGGGGGAGGGGGGTTATTTCAACTGCTGGATAGAAACCGCCGCACGGTGCTGGATGGGCTTCCACTCCACCTTCCGGAAGAGGGCCATAATGGTCACAGGAATGTAGGTCATCATGAACAGGGGGAAGGTGAAGGTATAGGCCACCTTTTTCCATCCAGGGGCGCGGATGCGCCGCCACTGGGTAGCTGTGGTCAACGCTCCTGCCGCCAGAACCAGCAGGCAGGGCGCGGCAAAGGAAAAGGCCGATGTTACCAGCAGGGGCAGGATAGGCCCGCCACCCACCAGCTCCAGCACCGTCGCCGGGACGCTCACTACCACGCTGCATACCGTCAGGACAATGGCTGGGGGGATAGAGAGCAGCAGATCCAGACAGCTCAGACTATTCTTTCCACCGAGCCCTCGGGTCAGATGCCAGCCCTCCCGGAAAAACACCTGGGCATTCCCACGTACCCAGCGCATACGCTGGCGGAAGGACTGGCTGAGGCCCGTGGGCTGCTCGTCGAAGAACTCCGCGTCGCCACAGTAGCCGACCCGCTCGCCCTCCAGAATGTTGCGGACCGTGAACTCCGTGTCCTCGCTGAGGGAGTGGAAGGGCCAGCCGTTCCAGCGGAGCATGACCTCCCGGCTGAAGAGGAAGCCTGTGCCCGCCACCACCGCGCTGATGCCCAGACGGGTCCGGGGCTCGTTTAGGAAAGCGGCGTCCCGCAGAAACCAGAGGCCGTAACCGGCGGAGATCCAGTTGTCGCCGTAGTTTTTGGAGTTGCGGTAGCTGGTAATAATCTGGCAGTCCCCGCTAAAGGATTCGTTCATGCGGGTGATATAGTCCGGAGCCAGGAGGTTGTCGGCGTCAAAGACGAAGTAGCCGTCAAAGTGTTCGTCGCCGTAGTCCTCCCGGATGCGGCCCAGCAGGTAGTTCAGGGCGTAGCCCTTGCCCACCTGGCGCTTGTCAAAACGCTCGCAGACCACCGCGCCCGCCTCCCGGGCCTTTTGGGCTGTGGCGTCGGTACAGTTATCCGCCACCACAAAGGTAGTGACGTACCCGGCGGGGTAGTCCTGGGCCTGGACGCTCTCGATGAGCTGGCCGATGACCGCCTCCTCGTTCCGGGCGGAGACCAGCACCGCGTAGCGGCGCAGAGGGGCGGGGGGCCGCTTTTCCCGCCGCTTCCGCCAGAGGGCCACCAGAACGTAGAAGAACTGGTTGGCGTAGCAGAGGACAAACAGGATGCCAATAACCCGGCTGACAAATTGCAAAATACTTAATGCGCTCATAATTCCTTCCTTTCCCGCATCCGGCAGATGGAACGGTAGGCCAGGAGGCCCAATCCGCTGATGGCTAATGTGATGGCGAATACAAAAACCGCAAACCCGTAGTTACCCATGCCCAGAGCGTCGCCACCAATGGTAGAGGTCACAATGGAGGGGATGGGGGCGATGGCGCTGATGAGAAGCCAATTGCGCAGGGGGAGTTGGGTCAGGCCCACGATATAACAGAGTACGTCCTTGGGCGTCCCAGGCAGGAAAAAGAGGAAAAATACCCAGAAGGACAGCCGCCTCTGGTTTTGTAGAAACTTCAAGGACTGGAGCTTATCCAGGGGGAAGAACACCTCCACCGCCCGGGTGCCAAAGCGCCGCACCAGCAGGAACACCATTACCCGTCCTACAAAGGCCCCGATCAGGCACAGCAGCGTACCCTCCAGTGCGCCGAAAGCGTAGCCCGCCACAATCTCCAGGGGTTCGCCGGGAATAACCGCCACCACAATTTGCAGGACGATCATTCCGATAAACAGAATAGGAGCCCAGAGGCTCTGACTGTCCACCCACGCACGGAACCGCTCCGGATCTCCCGCAAACTGGATGAGGGGCCGTCCCGCAAACCAGCACGCCAGAAGGGAGAGGATAATAAACAGGAAAATGCCGGTTCCCGCAATCCATCTTTTTTGTTTCTCTGTCAGTGGACGGTTGCTGCTCATAGCTGTTATCCTTTCTCACTTACTTGCTATGGCCACATTGTACAGGGTTTCCTTTTAAAATAAAAGCGGGTAAATTTATAAAATTTCTTTAAGATTGCCTGAGTTGATTGCCTGAGTTGGAGTTTTGTAGCGGGAACGCTTGTAATTGGCGGCAAAATCTGCTATACTAATCCAGCAATACAATTCACGGGGGAAACTGGGTTATGCTGGGCTACCTACATACTTTTTGGGAACAATTCGACTGGGCCGCGCTGCTTAACACCCTCCAGCGTGTGCTGGGAGTCCTGCTGTGCCTGACGGTCCACGAGACCTGCCATGGGCTGGCCGCCTACGCGATGGGGGACCCCACTGCCAAGCGGATGCACCGGCTCAGCCTGAACCCGCTGCACCACATTGACTGGCTGGGACTGGCATCTATGCTCATCTGTGGATTCGGCTGGGCCAAGCCGGTGCCAGTAGATATGCGCTACTTTAAAAACAGGCGGGCGGGCATGGCAATCACAGCCCTGGCTGGGCCGGTATCTAATTTTCTTCTGGCCTTCGCGGCACTGTTTGCGGCATCGCTGCTGTTCCGGCTCGCCCCGGCAGGGGAATTTATGGTTTGGCTCTTCTACTTCCTGCTGACCACCGCTATGCTGAGCATCGGACTTGGCCTTTTTAACCTGGTCCCTATCCCGCCCCTGGATGGGTCGAAGGTGCTCTTCGCCCTCCTGCCAGAGAGGGCCTACAACACCCTCATGCGCTATGAGCGCTACGGCATGGCAGTGCTGCTGCTTCTGGTCTGGTTGGACATTGGAAGCAGTTATCTCTCCGATGGCATTTACATTGTTTACCAGTGGATGTCCGATCTATTCTTTTAAAAATGGGGGTGGGCATGTGAGCGGTCCTGTTTATAAACTGGAACAGGTGGTACACAGCAGGGAGGGGATGGAGGACTTTGAGGGGCCTCTGGACCTCATTCTGTTTCTGCTGGGCAAAAATAAAATCGAAATTCAGGATATCCCTATTGCACTGATTTTAGATCAGTATTTGGCCTATTTGGAACTGCGGCAGCAGATGGATCTGGAGGTTGCCAGCGAGTTTATTACGATGGCCGCCCAGCTGATGTTCATTAAATCTAGAATGCTCTTGTCCATCGAAGATGAGGAGGCCCAGAGCGAAATGGAACAGCTGGTAAAAGCTCTGGAAGAGCGGCGCAGCAGCGAGAACTACGCCAAGATCAAGTCTATCACCGCCAGCCTGGGTTTTATGGGGGAATTTGGGCGGAGCATTCTGGTGAAAAACCCGGAACCGCTGGGACAGGGGAAAATATTTGAGTACAGCCATGTCCCGCAAGATCTGCTGGACGCGCTGGGGGAAGTGGCAGACAGAGACGCCCGGAGAGCCCCGCCGCCTTTGAGCAACTTTGACGATATTGTGCGAAAGGAGCCCTATCCGGTATCCAACAAAGCGGAGGAAATTCTGGCTCTGCTGAAACGGGGGGTTGCCAGCTTCCGGCTGCTGTTTCGGGGCAGCCGGAGCCGCAGCGAGATTGTGGCCACATTCTTAGCCGTATTGGAGCTCTGTAGAGCCAAGGTGATCCACCTAGCCGGAAGCGAGAGCGAATGCATTGTAACCGCTACCGGTGATGGCGTAGAGTCACTGAAGCTGTAAGTATCGTGCTTAGATATATGACTACGAAAGGGGAGGCTATGAGAGATACAGGCTTAATTGAACAAAATAAAAATTTTGTTCAATTAAGGGGAGTTCCACTTGAACCAGCCTGTCACAGCCTGCAAATCATATGATGCGCTATCAAGATCAGTCTCCGCAAATTCTGCGGGACTTCCTGTCATACCACGAAACCATCAAAGCTCATTCCCAGAAAACCGTTGACGAATACTTTTTGGACCTGCGGAACTTCTTTCGATACATGAAGCAAACCCGGAATCCCGTGCTGCGCGGCACTCCTTGGGATGAAATCTCCATCATGGATGTAGATATTGATTTTATCCGCTCTATTACTCTGACGGACATTTACAGCTACCTGACCTACCTCAGCCGCGACCGGGCCCAACAGCCCAACAGCGACCGGACTGAATACGGCCTCAGCGCCGCCACCCGCGCCCGGAAAATCGCTACGCTACGCTCCTTTTTTAATTATCTTACTCAAAAAGTGCATTTATTGGCGGAAAACCCTATAAAAGAGTTAGACTCGCCCAAGTTGATGAAAACTTTGCCGAAATATTTGACTTTGGATGAAAGCTTGGAACTGCTGGGCAGCGTGGACGGAGCAAACAGCGAACGGGATTACTGTATTTTAACCATTTTTCTCAATTGCGGCTTGCGAATCTCTGAGCTCATCGGTCTCAATCTCAGCGACATCCAGGACGACGCACTTCGGGTTCTGGGTAAGGGCAGCAAAGTGCGTATTGTCTATCTTAATGACGCCTGCAAGGATGCGCTCTCCCGTTATTTGGCGGTGCGTAGGCCTATCAGCGGCAAGGACCAGAACGCTCTATTCCTCTCCTCCCGCAACCAGCGTATTAGCCGCTCCAATGTCCACGTACTGGTAAAAAAGCACCTTAGCCAGGCTGGGTTGGACAGCACACAGTACTCCGCCCACAAGCTCCGCCACACCGCCGCTACACTAATGCTGCAAAACGGTGTGGACGTAAAGGCTGTTCAGGAGGTTTTGGGCCATGAACACCTGAACACCACAGAGATCTATACACACATCGACAATGAAGCCCTCCGCGTCGCCGCCAGGGCCAATCCCCTGGGCAAGGTAAAGCAAAAAAAGAAGTCCGCTCCGCCACCGGCAGACAGCGGTGATAGCGCCTGATTTTATCCCCCAAATCCCTCTTTTTGAGTTTTTTGTCATATCCGGCGGCGAATCTGTACTTGCGGGTTCAGACAATCTATGCTAAGCTAAAATCAGTGTGGCCTGTAGCCTGCCTGTAGAGCACACTGCCAAAAGACTGCTTTTGGAGCAATTTTAGAGAGGAGAAGTCTGCACCTATGAAAAAGTACGAAATCCAAGTGCAAGGAAAGCCCTATACAATCCAGTTGAAATCCTTTGGCCGCATAGCGATTAACGACACAGTATACAGCCTTCGCTCCCTACCCCACCGGAATGTCCTCTTCTTTACCATGGAGTACGACCTTCCTATTCCTGAGGGCGAGGTGCTACTGGCCTCCGGTATGTTTTTCAACCCCATTATTGTGGACGGCGTGAACCAAACCAACGGAAAACCGTATACCCCCATCGGCAAGGTTCCTTTTTGGGCGTACATATTTATGGTTCTGGACCTGAGCATGTGTTTGATGGGCGGCGCGATCCCAGCATTTCTGGCGGTAATGGCCCTTTTTCTTACTCTGCGGGTTTCCGTTTCTGATGGCTACCCTCTCGGCGTACGGCTGCTGCTATCAGTGGTCATCTTGGCGGGAGGCTGGCTCCTGCTTCTGTTTTTGGCGTATTTGATCAGCATGGCGCTGTACTAATATTATTGAGGAGGCGGCTGGAATTTCCAGCCGCTTCCCCTTTTGCATTTTTTACTTTAGAACTGCCCGATGGAAGACCTTCTTCCCCTTCTTTATGATTACACCCTCGCCGCAGAACAGCTCACGGTCAAATTTTTGGTCAATATCCGCCGCCTTTTCCCCGTTAACAGACACGCCCCCCTGCTGGACCAGCCGCCGTGCCTCCCCTTTGGAGGCCGCCAGGCCGCAGGCCACCAGCAGATTTAAAAGGCCGGTCCGGCCATCCTCAAAAGCATCCTCCGTCAGGACTGTGGTGGGCATCTCAGAGTTGTCGCCGCCACCGCCGAAGAGGGCCTTCGCTGCCGCCTGGGCTTTGTCGGCCTCCTCCCTGCCGTGGACCATATTGGTCAGCTCCCAAGCCAGAATTTCCTTGGCACGGTTGAGCTGGCTGCCCTCCCAGCCGTCCATTTCGTCGATCTGCTCCATCGGCAGGAAGGTCAGCATACGGATGCACTTCATCACGTCCGCATCCTCCACATTCCGCCAATACTGGTAGAAATCGTAAGGGCTGGTTTTGTTGGGGTCCAGCCACACGGCATTACCGGCGGTTTTACCCATCTTATTCCCCTGGGAATCAGTGAGGAGGGTGATGGTCATACAGTGGGCGTCCTTGCCAAGCTTACGCCGGATGAGCTCTGTGCCGCCCAGCATGTTGCTCCACTGGTCGTTGCCGCCAAACTGC
>CATIYU010000201.1 GCA_949739085.1 uncultured Eubacteriales bacterium
GCTGTGCTGGCGGATGTGGAAAAATATGATCTGACATTTGATTCGTGAGAATTGGAGGCGCCTGACCGCAGGATATCTGCGTGGATACTCCTATACGGAATCAACAGCAATCAGAACAGACCGTCCAGGAAACTGGACGGTCTGTTCTTTTGATGCCGGAAAATCGGGGCTTCCGCCTGGAGCGTGGAGAGGAAAATGCAGAGCAGTGCTTATCAATAGGATTTTACAAAAGATAAAAAGAGTGACTGCTTTTATCAGCACACAAAAAAGGAGAAACGATCATGAAAAAACGTCAAATCACCCAAAAGAAGCTCTCCGCTTTCCAAATGGAGCTCCGGTCGGAGGAGCGCAGCGCGGGCACAGTGGAAAAATATCTGCGGGATATCCGGGCATTGACGGCCTGGCTCAACGGGCGGAATGTGGAAAAAGAATCCATTTCCCACTGGAAGGCCCACCTTCTGGAGAAGGGCTACGCGCCGGTGACGGTCAACTCCATGCTCTCCGCTGTCAACAGTTTTCTGCGCTTCGCGGGCTGGGAGGATTGCAGGGTCAAATTCCTGCGCGTTCAGCGGCGGACGTTTCGGGAGGAGAGCCGGGAATTGACCAGGAGCGATTACCAGAGGCTGCTCGATACGGCGCGGGACCTTGGGCGGACGCGGCTGGGACTGCTCATTGAGACGATCTGCTCCACGGGCATCCGCGTATCGGAGGTAAGCTATATCACCGTGGAGGCCGCGCAGCGGGGCGCGGCGGAGATCCGCCTGAAGGGAAAGGTCAGGACCATCCTCCTGCCGGCCAAGCTCTGCCGGAAGCTGCTGAAATACGCCAAAAAGCAAAAAACCGCCTCCGGTGAGATATTTCTCACGAAAAGCGGAAGAAGTCTGTCCAGGCGGCAGATCTGGCGGGAGATGAAGCAGCTGTGCGTCCGCGCCGGCGTGGAGGCGTCCAAGGTGTTCCCCCACAATCTCCGCCACTTATTCGCGTCGACGTTTTACCGGGTCAGCAAGGATATCGTCACGCTGGCGGACCTGCTGGGCCACAGCTCCATTAACACAACCCGGATCTACCTGCTGTCTACGGGAACAGAGCATATCAAACGGCTGGAACGCCTGGGATTAGTCAGCTAGAGCGTTCGGTGGGCAAAATCAACCTTTTGTTCCAGAGACCGGCTGGAGCTTTTTGCCGACAGCATTATATCATACAGATCAACGTACATGCAATAGTGTTTATTTAAAAATGTGCAGAAAAAGATTTGCACCACTCCAATAGATATCCCGGAGCACCCGCAAGCGCTGCGGGAACAACAGCCATCCATACGGGACAGACACTTATTATTTTTGATGTTATTCCGCTCTTCAGAGCGGTTTTTTTAAAAATTTAAAACAATCATCTCCCTTTCACCGGGATATTGTCAAAAGGTTGATTTTGCCCACAGGGGCCGGGAGAGCGAGGCAAACGGCTGTCTCGGGGAGAACGGTATGGACATGAATGCGGTACAAGTGAAAATGCTTGGCGAGTTTTCTGTGTCCTGCGGGGACGCGGCGGTCAACGACAGGAACAGCCGCTCCCGGACCGCGAGAATTCTGCTGGCATACCTCATCTATCACCGGGGCCGGATGGTGTCAATTGACGAGCTCGTCCGCGTCCTTGACCGCAGCCAGAAAAATACCGCCCCTGTGGCGGCTCTCCGGACGGCGCTCTACCGGGTGCGCCGCATGATTGAGCCCCTGCAGGAGCGGATCGGCCTGCCTTTCATCGTCTCCAGGAGCGGCCGGTACGGATGGAATCCGGATGTTCCCGTGGAGCTGGACGCGGCGGAATTTGAGGATATGCTCCGGGAGGATACCCCGGCCTGCTGCCAGCAGGCGCTGGAGCTGTACCGGGGGGATTTTCTGCGCAGTCTGGCGTCGGAGCCTTGGGTGGAGCCGCTGGCCGAATACTACCGGAACCTGTATCTCACCGCCGTCGAGAGGGCGGCGCCGGTGCTGATCGAGAGCGGCCTTGCGGACAAGGCCGCAGACTGCTGCCGCAGCGCGATCTCCATGGCTCCCTACCGTGAGACGCTGTACCGCTGCCTCATCGCCGCCTGCATCGCGCTGGGCGACAGGGAGAGCGCGAAGGCGAGCTATGAGGAGCTGCGAGCGGTCCTCTATAAGGACCTGGGCATTGTGCCGGGGGACGAGCTCCGGGAGCTCTACGAGAGCACCTTGCTGGGGGCGGAGGAGGACGCGCTGACGCCGGACAGCATCCAGGCCCAGCTCCGGGAGCACAGCCCGGTTTCCGGGGCGCTGATTTGTGACTACACATCCTTTAAGCTGTTTTACCAGGCGGAGGCGCGGGCCGCGGCCCGGCGCGGAGACGCGATTCATATCGGCGTCCTGTCGGTGATCGGCAGAGGCGGAAGGGCGCTGGCCTCCCGAAGCCTCGCCCGGGCGATGGAACAGCTTCATGCCCACATTGAGGGGAGCCTGCGCACCGGGGATATCGCCTCCTGCTGTAGTGCTTCCCAATATATTCTGATGCTGGTGCAGGCCAACTATGAGAACAGCAAGCTGGTCTGCGACCGCATTATACAGGCGTTTTATTCCGCCCACCCCCGGTCGCCCATTCGGATACAGTCGGTGGTGTTTCCCCTGGAGCCGATGCTGAGAAGCGGAGGCCCGCCGGAAAAATAGACGCCGGCCCCCGGCCAAAATTTTTTTATGATCTGTACGGCGGGGAGCAAATGTAATGCAATTTGTAATCTGATACTGGTAAAGTGTAGAAAAAGCCGGAGGGGAGGGGGCGCGATGCCGAAAATGAGCGGCGAAATGTATCGCAATATACGCCTGTGCGTCGACTCCTATGAGCAGGGCGTGTGGAGGGGCCGCTGGTACCATCCGGGCCTGCCCGGCGGCGGGCGGAAATTCAGCAGCCTCACCCAGTTCCTGGCGGGGGCGGAGGCCCTCTGGGACGGGATGAATTTTCCCCAGTCGTTTACCGCGAGGCGGTCGTTCCTCCCCCTGCCCAGCGCCGGCGGCGGGGAGGACTCCGGGGCGGAGCCGGGGACGGGCGCGCGCGGCACCTTTATAATCCGGTGCCTGTTCCGCCAGAACACCAGCTGGCAGGGGAGCGTCCGGTGGATGGAAGGTCAGGGCGAGCAGACATTTCGCAGTGTGCTCGAGCTGATACTCTTGATAGACAGCGCCCTTGGCGGCTGCGGGGAGGGATCGGAATGACGCAGAAGCAACTGGAAAAGCTCAGCCGGAAGCGCCTGCTGGAGATGCTGGCCGAGCAGATCGGCAAATCCGAGCGGCTGGAGCGGGAGAATACCCGGCTCAAGGAGCGCATCGCGGACCGGGAGCTGCATCTGGCGCAGATGGGCACGCTGGCCGAAGCGCTTATCAGCAGCAGCGGCGGCGGGATGGACCGGACGCAGGCGGACGATATGGTCAAACGCCTGGCGGAGATCCGGGCCCCCGACTCCGGCGAGGAGGAGGACGCGGAGGAGGCAGAGCCTCCTGGCCGAAGAGACTGGCCCACCCGGGAACAGCTCCTGCTGGAGGCGAACCGGGAGGGCGGCAGGCGGCGCTATCTGTGGAGCTTCAAGACCACAATCTACGCCATGGTAACGGTGGCGGCCGCGGCGGTGCTGGTAGCGGTTCTGCTGCTGCCGGTCCTGCGCATCTACGGCACATCCATGAACCCGACGCTCTACGAGGGGGACTTCGTTGTGAGCATCAAGGGGGGAAAAATGGATACCGGGGACCTGGTGGCGTTTTACTGGAACAACAAGATCCTGGTCAAGCGGGTCATCGGCCAGGCGGGGCAGTGGGTGGACGTCGCTGAGGACGGAACTGTCTATGTGGATAATGTCCGCATCGACGAGCCCTATCTGAGCGACAAGGGGTTTGGAGAGTGCGACATTGAGCTGCCCTACCAGGTGCCGGAAAACCGGGTATTTGTGATGGGGGACAACCGCAGCGTGTCGGTGGACTCCAGAAGCACCTCCATCGGCTGCGTGGCCGAGGAGCAGCTGGTGGGAAAAATTGTATTTCGGCTCTGGCCGCTGAGTGAATTTGGGAAGCTATAGATCAATTTCAGATAAAGGGAGTGTGGGCTGTGAAAAACTTGGTGAAGAAGGTCAGCGCGTATCTGGGCGCGAGCAGGGCGCGAAAGGCGTTTGTCCGTGCCCTGGCAATCGTTGTGGTGTTTACCACTACATATTCGCTGGTGCTGCCGGCCATTACGCAGACAATCAGTCTGGCCGCTGAGCTGGATGGCGTCAGTGTACGGGTGGAAGCGAAGGAGGGCGCTGTCCCGGAGGGGACGGAGCTGGTTCTTGCCCCGGTGCTGCTGCCGGAGGACGAGGAGATCGGAGACGATATCCGGCGTCTGACGGAGGAGGAGACGGCACTTATCCGCGAGGCGGCGCTGGCGGGAGACGATACCCGCGAGGCGGCGATCCTCAAGGTGCTGGATATCTCGCTGTACCACAACGGCGGGGAGATCGAGCCGGTGGACTCCGTGCGGCTGTTTATGGCGTCGGAGCTGCTGGGCGAGGCGGTATGTCCCGCGATTGTCCACCTGAGCGATGACGGCGCGTCGGAGCTGCTGGACGTGGAGATCCGGGACGGAGAGTCCCAGATCCTCTTCGGTGAGGACTTCGACGATGAGGCGGAGCTTGAGATCCCCGACGGCATGATGCTGGATGAGGATGGGAACCTGGTCCCCATTCCCGGGGAGCTTCCCCCGGAGCTGGACGAAAACGGCAATCCCATCGTAAAGGATCCGGAGCTGGATGAGAACGGCAACCCTGTCGAGAAGGACCCCTCTGAGGAGAATGAGAACGGCGAGCCCGCTGAGAAGGACCCCGCAGAGGGAAATGAGGACGGCGAGCCTGTCGAGAAGGATCCCGCAGAGGAGAACGAGGACGGCGAGCCCGTCGAAAAGGACCCTGCGGAGGAGAATGAGAGCGGCGAGCCCTCCGAGACTCCCGGTGAGGATGAGGACGAGACCCCCAAGGAGCCCGATGAGAGCGAAGAGGCGGAGCCCGAGGCTCCCCCCGCAGAGGAGCCGGAGCCTGAGCCGGAACCCGAGCCGGAGCCCGAGGAGCCTCCTGTGGAGGAGCCCGCCGGGCCGGAGGATACATCCGAGGAGCCGGAGCCCGCGCCCGAGGCGGAGATGGTTACTGATGAGTTCTCTGTGTACGCGATTGTTGACCTGCTGCCCAGGCAGGAGGAGCCCGAGGAGGAGAAGATGACCTTCGAGGGCAGCGTGGAGGATATGGACGTATTCGTCACCGCGCCGGCGGCTGCGTTCCCCGAGGGGACCACAATGGAGCTGGCAATGGTGCCCGTGGAGGAGGTCGAGGCGGCTGTCAACGAGGCCGTGGAGGGCGAGGTCAAGGTCGTCAAGGCCGTGGATATCACCTTCTACAGCGCCGACGGCGAGGAGATCGAGCCCAGCGAGCCCATCAGCGTGGTCATGAGGCCCCATGAGGAGCTTGCGGAGCTCGCCAACGCGGAGAACGACGCCCAGCTGGTCCATATCGGCAAGGAGGAGGCCACGGTGGTGGCCGGCGCCGATGTCAAAGCGGACGAGGTCAGCTTTGCCTCCGGCGAGTTCTCGACCTACGTTATCGTCATCCCCCTGGGCAAGCCCGGCACCCAGACCTACGAGGGCGGCGGCGTGACCATCACGGTGAGCTACGGCCCCGAGGCCAACCTGCCCGAGGGCACGGTGCTGGAGGTTGAGGAGCTGGAAGAGGGCTCTGAGGCGTACAGCGAGTACCTTGCCAAGACGCAGAGCGTCCTGAACCTGGACGCCAGCGTGGTTTCCATGGAGGACGTGAGCCTGGAGGCTCAGCTTGCCGCGCTGCTGGGCGGCGAGCAGAAGATCGAGAAGGCCCGGTTCTTCGATATCACCCTGGTATATAACGGCGAGGAGGTCGAGCCGGAGGCCCCGGTGACGGTGGAGATCAAGTACGACGACGCCTCTGAGGCGGGCGAGGGCTTGCAGATCGTCCACTTCGCTGAGCAGGCGGACGGCACGGAGAAGCCCGAGATTATTACCCCCGCCGTGGAGGACGGTACTGTTACCTATCAGCAGGAGAGCTTCTCGGTTGATGCGGTAACGCTTGCGAATGCCTTCGGTAATGCAGGGTGGGTCAAAGATGGCCGTATGGAATTTCATTACGGACGCACAAAAATAGACAATAAACCGGTCTTTGAATTAGCGTATTTTGACGGTAATGTGCTTCGGCCTGGGTATGTGCCGACTAATAAGTGGCTGTACTATGGTGATGCTGGCTATCCAGCTGGAGACGGCGGAGTTTTGCGTCCCGGAACTACCATTGAAAATATTGTCGAGGCTCTGAAAAAAAATCCGAATGCTGGACAGCTGAAAGGAGTTACCATTGATTTCATAATGCACGCCACCTATGACGTGAACAATGAGAGTTATGCGGTTCATGGACGTCCTGGCGGTGCTACGGAAATCTGGGATGCAAGCGGACTTGGAGGCGTCAAAATCACACGTGGCAGCGGGTTTGATGGTTATTTGATTGATATGTATCAGAATACCCCCGCAATGCAGATGAAGGGCAACGTGATCGTTGATAACGCTGCGAAACAGATCGGTGCACACTCCGGCTTTGATGAAAACGGTTCGATCAGCCAGCCTGTGGCTATCCAAATCCGGGATGGCGGTCTGCTGATGATGATCAATGGCAGTCATATTACAGATAGTACTGGCTCTAATCTTGGCACTGGCGTCCTGCTGACCAGCACTATGGTTTCCGAGGGTTCTGCCTTTAACCCCAGTACTCAGGGCGGCAATATTGAGATTTTTAACCTCGAAGGCAGTACAGGTGGTACGAGCAGCTATATTACGGGTATGGCTGTAGCAATTGAACAGGAATATGGCGAGACGCGGCTCAAGACGGCTGCAAACCCGTTTAGGGGGAATACAGTAGGTGTGGCCCTGCATCATGGCAACTCCATTGGAAAATGGGAGGATCAAGTTCCCGGTACGTTGCAGGTGCCGGTCTTCCTTCGGGATGTGGAAAAATGGAAATCCGGCGACATTGTGATGAACAGCGGCTATACACCTCCTAAGGTTCACAAGAGAGTTGTTCCTGCTGATGAGGCAAAACTGATTTTCATGAACGGTCATGATACTACAACTCAAATGGGGTTGGAGTACTATGCCGGAAGCAAAGAGGGCGTTTACCCCATTATCCGTTTCTACGTTGGCACAGTGCTGAATACAAGAACCGGAGAGTGGTATAAGACACTTTATGACGCAGTAAACGGAACCAATCCTATTAAGATTTCCACGCAGCCTCGACCTGAGGAGGCTATTAAGGATGACGATACCCTTGTCTTTTATGGCAACACCCTTGAGGGCCTGGATATCAATATCAATCACAATCTGACAATTCGCTCCTCCAATTCGGGCGAACTGCCAACCGACGACCGTTCTGGCAGTGCCTGCACCGCAATGCTGGATCATTCGACCATCACCATTGCTTCCAGCAAAACCGTTACCTTCGAGGGCGGAACCGGTGGCCTGACCCTGGCCGGCAGCAGTGGGGACACCATTGAGAACAACGGCACCCTGAACCTCCAGGCCGGCGTCACCCTGTGCGATGCCAAGGGAGCTGCGGTGCGTCAGAACGGAGAGTTCCATCTGTACGAGGGTGTAACCTTCCGGGGGAATGCTGTTGATACTCGCCTTGAGGCCGATAACCGCTATATCACCCTGGAGACTACGCATCCTGCAACCAGTGTTAGAGTTGAGCTCGCCAACCAGTACAACGGACGCGATGTTGTGGTGGCCGGGACAGCTGACAGTATTGGTACGACGCTGGACGAGAGTTACCTGGATCGATTCCCCTTGACGAACATGGAGGAGACGTTCCAATACGTCTACAACGAGACCGGTGGCCCTGGAGACGTGCGCGTTCTGGAGCTGAAGGAGAACGGCAGCGGGTTTGTGGATGTTCTGGTGCTCGACGAGGATGACCAGCCGGTTGCAGGTGTAGAAGTTGCAATTGACGGAACCCATTACACGACAGGAGAAGACGGCCATACGGAAAAGGTGAAGTATCAGAAACAATCTGAAAACAACACTGTAAACCTGGAGACGCTTCCTGTCGGTTACGAGGACAGCAAGGACAACAGAGGCGAAACTGTTTATAATGTCGTGCCTGCTGATAATGGCGAAGACTTCGTTGTAAATGTGACTACTAAAGAGCACGATGAGGATGTGATCTCAGACAACATCCACACCTTCGTCTACAAACTGGCTTCCAAGAAGCACCCCCTCACCCTGCTGAAAACCGACGCGCAGGGGAACGCACTGGGTGGAGCTGAGTTCACATTCACTGGCGCGGCGGATTCTTCTCCTACGCTTACGAGTAAGGCGGACGGTCAGATCTGGACTGGTACCCTCAAAGCGGGCGTGTACACTCTGACCGAAACAAAGGCACCTGAGAGCTATAAGAAACCCACTGAGCCTATTAAAATTACAATAGCAGCCGACGGCAGTGTGACAACCGATGCTGCGGAAACGGATGTCAAAGTTGACAATAAGGCGCACACGGTGACAGTTATCAACTTCCCGGCGACAGTAAAGGTCACGCTTATCAAGGTTGAGACAGGCAAGCCGGATAAGAGGCTGGAGGGTGCGGAGTTCCAGTTGAGCGCTTCTGGCTGGGCTAAGCAAGCAGAGACGGATGCCAATGGTCAAATTGTGTGGAATGATGTCCCGGTGGATAAGGAATACACCCTTACAGAGACAAAAGCACCCAAGGGATACCTTGCTGCGGCTGAATCGGTGACCATCACAATTGAAGATACTGGTGAGATTGTCTGCTCCAGCACTTCCGTAGAGGCTCAAAAGGCGGCGGACGGGAGTATCACCATCACTGTCACCAACAGTCCTGGCCAGCGTCTCCCCAACACGGGGGGCATAGGCACCCTGCTGTTCACAGCTGCCGGTGCGAGCCTGATGGGCGCGGCGTTCCTGCTGCTGGCACTCCGGAAGAAGGGCCGTGGACGGGCGTAA
>CATIYU010000202.1 GCA_949739085.1 uncultured Eubacteriales bacterium
GTCAGTCCCATACTTTCGCCCCCTTTCCCGCTAAAAAAGTGCAAAAAATTAAGTTAGACAGGCTTGAAAACCTTGTCTAACTTAATTATAGGGGGTGCAACATTCACATTTTGATGTTTGCCCCCTTGACTTTTCCAGGAAATTCTGTATAATGATAAAGCTTGTGTTATACAGGCATAAAAATCCTTGCTCCCGTGGAGGAACGGGGGCCATTTGTCCAGAAGGAGGTGCGAACCATGGCAAAAATTTCCGATAGCTATGAGGTCGTGTATATCATCGATCCCAACCAGGGCGAGGAGGCTGTCGCCGCCACCGTCGAGAAGTTCAAGGCGCTGGCTGAGCAGCACGGCTCAAACGTTGAGGTCGAGGAGTGGGGTAAGCGGAAGCTTGCTTACGCCATTGACTACAAGACCGAGGGCTACTATGTGCTGATGAGCTTCACCAGCGAACCCGCTTTCCCCAAGGAGTTGGACCGCGTGATGGGGATTACCGACGGCATCCTGCGCTCTATGATCGTCTGTAAGAGCGAGTAACAAAAGAGGAAGAAAACCAACATGTTAAACCGCATTGTCATTATGGGCCGCCTTGTGCGGGACCCGGAGCTGCGCACGACCCAGTCCGGCATCTCTGTGACCAGCTTCACGCTGGCTGTAGATCGGGACTTCAAGAGCCGGGATTCTGGAGAAAAGGGCACCGACTTTATCGACGTGGTGGCGTGGCGGCAGACGGCGGAGTTTGTCTGCAAGTATTTCAGCAAGGGCCGCATGGCCGTGGCGGAGGGCCGCCTCCAGATCCGGGATTGGAAGGATCGGGACGGCAACAACCGCCGCTCCGCCGAGGTGGTTGCCGACAACGTCTACTTCGGAGACAGCAAGCGCGAAGGCGGTTCTGACCGGGACGCCTACGGTGCGCCTCCCCCCGCCTATGGCGGACAGCCCTCCGGATATGGCGCACAGCCCCCCTACGGCGGCTACGGCGCCCCTGTTGAGGACAGCTCCGGTTTCTCTGCAATTGACGATCAGGACGGCGATTTGCCTTTTTAAGCGCCCCGTCCCCCCATCTGGCGGCCTTGGACCGCCACTATTCTGACTAGGAGGAAAGTACCATGGCTATGGAACGTGAAAACCGGCCTGCCCGCCCCGGCGCCCCCCGGAAGCGGAAGAAGGTCTGCCAGTTCTGTGTGGATAAATGCGAGCACATCGACTATAAGGACGCCGCCAAGCTGCGCCGCTTTATTTCCGAGCGCTCCAAGATCCTGCCCCGCAGGACTACTGGCACCTGCGCTATGCACCAGCGCCAGCTGACTGAGGCCATCAAGCGGGCCCGTCAGATCGCGCTGCTGCCGTACGTGACCGAATAAGCATCCAGAAAGGGCCTGCCGCATCCCTGCGCGGGCCCTTTTCCTATACCGCTTTTGAGAAAAGGGGCGAAATATGGAGAAGCACGAGAAGTGGCTGGAGTGGGCTGTGGAATTGCAGGGCCTGGCCCAGACGGGACTCTATTACGGGAGGGACCCCTTTGACCTGGAGCGCTACCGGAGAATCCGGGAGATTTCTGCGGAGATGGTGGCCCTCCAGTCGGAGATTCCCTTGAAGAAGGCGGTGGACCTCTTCTGCTGCGAGACCGGCTACCAGACGCCCAAAATCGACACCCGGGCCGCCGTCTTTCAGGACGGCAAAATCCTGCTGGTTCGGGAGCAGAATGGGACCTGGTCCCTGCCCGGCGGCTGGGTGGACGTGGGGTTCTCTGTGAAGGAGAGCGCGGAAAAGGAAGTGCTGGAGGAAGCCGGGCTGAAGGTTGACGCCCGCTTGGTCATCGCGGTGCAGGACCGGGAGCGGCACAACCAGCCCCGCTACGCCTGGAAGGTGTGTAAGATCTTCTTCCTCTGTGCGCTGCTGGGCGGCTCCTTTGCGGAGAACATTGAGACCACCGAGAGCCGGTATTTCGCCCTGGAGGAGCTGCCGCCCCTGGCGGAGGAGAAGAACACAGCGGAACAGGTAACCATGTGCTTCCAGGCCCACAGGGCGGAGCACTGGACCACTCTGTTTGATTAGAGGAGGTGAGACGATGGCGGATAAAAACGGGATCAAGCTGGCGGCACAGAACCGGAAAGCCCGCCACGACTACTTTGTGGAGGACCGCTACGAAGCGGGCATCGAGCTCTTCGGCACGGAGGTCAAGTCCATCCGAGCCGGAACGTTAAATCTAAAGGACGCCTACTGCATCGCCAAAAACGGAGAAATTTACCTCCATGGAATGCACATCAGTCCCTATGAGCACGGCAACATCTTCAACCGGGACCCGGTCCGCCCCCGCCGCCTGCTGATGCACAAGCGGGAGATCAACCGCCTCCAGGCCCTGGTCCAGCAGGACGGCTACGCCCTGATTCCCCTGAGCGTGTATTTCAAAAACAGCCGGGTGAAGGTGGAGGTGGGCCTCTGCAAGGGCAAGAAGAACTACGACAAGCGGGACGCCGCCGCGAAACGGGATGCCAAGCGGGACATCGACCGCGCCATGAAGACGTATAACCATTAATATAAAAGGAGACGCACATCATGAGCAATCCGATTGTTACCATTGAGCTGGAAAACGGCAAGGTCCTGACCGGGGAGCTGTACCCGGAGAAGGCACCCAACACAGTCAACAATTTTATCGCCTTGGCCAACGCCGGATTCTTCGACGGCCTGACCTTCCACCGGGTCATCCCGGGGTTCATGATCCAGGGCGGCTGCCCAGACGGCACAGGCGCCGGAGGCCCCGGCTACTCCATCCGGGGGGAGTTCAGCGGCAACGGCTTTGAGAAAAACGACCTCAAACACACTCTGGGCGTCCTGTCCATGGCCCGCACGTCAAACCCGGACAGCGCCGGAAGTCAGTTCTTTATCATGGTGGGCGCCGCCCCCCACCTGGACGGCCAGTACGCTGCCTTTGGACAGATCACCGGCAATGTGGAGGCCGCAGTGGAGGTCTCCCGGGTGGAGCGCAGTATGCTGGACGACAAGCCTAAAAAGCCCCAGGTGATGAAGTCTGTCCGGGTGGATGCGCAGGGCGTGGAGTACCCCGAGCCGGAGAAGAAGTCTTAACCAAAGGGCAGGAGAAAATCCCTTGGGTTTTTCAGCAATTTGTCGGAAAAACTGAAAAATCGAATTGACGGAACTACTTCTCTATGTTAAAATAGCAATGTATGCGATGAACATACGCGGCGTCAAGCAACCGAATTCAAGTGGAAAGAGGAAACACTATGTATCGGATCATCAAAAAGCGGGTACTGAACCCCACCGTTACCCTGATGGAGATCGAGGCCCCCACAGTGGCGCGGAAGGCGGAGCCCGGCCAGTTTATCATCCTGCGGGTGGATGAGAACGGCGAGCGCATCCCCCTGACCATCGCCGCTTATGACCGGGAGCGCGGCTCTGTCACCATCATCTTCCAGATCGTGGGCGCGACTACGGAAAAGCTCAACCACAAGGAAGAGGGCGAATTTATCCAGGACTTCGTCGGCCCCCTGGGCAGGGCCACCGAGACCGCCGGTCTCAAGCGGGTTGCCGTCATCGGCGGCGGCGTGGGCACCGCCATCGCCTACCCCGTGGCCAAAAAGCTCCACGATGACGGCTGCCATGTGGACCTCATTGTGGGCTTCCGTAACAAGGACCTCATCATCCTCAAGGAGGAGTTTGAGGCCGCCAGCTCCAACCTCATCATCGGCACCGACGACGGCTCCTACGGCAAGAAGGCCCTGGTTACCGACCTCCTCAAGGAGCAGATCGAGGCGGGCGTGAAGTACGACCGCGTCATCGCCATCGGCCCTGTTATCA
>CATIYU010000203.1 GCA_949739085.1 uncultured Eubacteriales bacterium
CTTCGACGGCGTGACACCCTACCGTCTGGAGATGCAGGCAAAGCTGGCGGTGGACGGCTGCCGGGACCTCTATCAGTTTTGGGGTAGCCGCCTGGCCCGGCAGCTGGTCTCGGAGGCGGATTTTGTGCTGAATCTGGCCTCCAAGGAGTACAGCAAGGCGGTAGAACCTCATCTGCCCCCAACCGTCCGGTTTGTCACCTGCACATTTGGGGAGTTGAAAAACGGCAAGGTTATTGAGAAGGGCTCCCTGTGCAAAATGGCACGGGGACAGATGGTGCGGTGGCTGGCGGAGAACCAAATTAAAAAGCCGGATGAGCTCCGGGCCTTTGACCAGCTGGGCTATCAATTCTGCCGCTCCACACCAACAGGGAACCGCACGGCACTTCTTTGGATCCAGTCCCGCAAGGATTAAGCCGCTCTATATAAAATCCCCCAATTCAGGGAAAACTGAATCGGGGGGTGATAGAACAATGAATTTTTTCTGCGGCACAAATGGGGCGGGCCCCTATTTTGAGGGGTGGTATTTGAAGCACCAGACCCCGCAGGGGCAGACCCTCGCTCTAATCCCCGCTTTCCATGCCGGCAGCAATGGACGCCGCACCGCGTCCCTCCAGGTCATTTCAAATGATGAGGCGTGGTGGCTGGAGTATCCGGAGGCGCAGCTTCGCGTCTCCCGCCGGCCGTTTCAGGTTCAGATTGGGCAGTCCAGCTTTGGCTGCCAGGGAATTGACCTCCATGTCCAGCGGGATGGTCTTTCCCTCCATGGTACTCTGCGTTATGGCCCCTTTACCGCTCTGCGGTCCGATATTATGGGGCCGTTCCGTTTTTTTCCGGGAATGCAGTGTTCCCACGGCGTCATCAGCATGGGGCACTCTCTGGATGGAACGTTGGAATTGAACGGCAAGCGCCTAGCGTTCTCTGACGGGATCGGGTATATTGAGACAGACCGGGGCCGCTCCTTTCCAAGCGCGTATCTCTGGACCCAATGCATTTGGGACGGCCCGGAGCGCGGTAGTCTGATGCTCGCGGCCGCGGCTGTTCCTCTTCCTGTGGGCGGCTTCACCGGCTGTATCTGTTCCATCCTTTACCGCGGCCGGGAATACCGGCTGGCGACCTACCGGGGCGCCAAGATTGAGGAGTGGTCCGCTTCCGGCGCGGCCATCCGCCAAGGGAAGTACCGTCTGGAAGCTGAACTGCTGAATGAACAGCCGCAGGCTCTCCGCGCTCCAGTGGAAGGCCGCATGGAGCGCACCATTCATGAAAGTCTCTGCGCGGACATGTGCTACCGCTTCTGGTATAGAGAAAACCTTCTGTTTCAGCATATAGCTCCCAATGCCAGCTTTGAGTACTCCCCGGCAAAGTGATCGCGCTGCCGACACACGATTCTAACAAACAACAAATAGCTGACCGGGCAATAAAAAAAGAAATGACACATTAAAATGTGTCATTTCTTTTTGGTGCGCGAGGCGGGACTTGAACCCGCACGCCCGTAATGAGCACTAGAACCTGAATCTAGCGAGTCTGCCAATTCCACCACTCGCGCACATATTTTGTTGTCCTCTTCCGGAGGGGAGAGTGGTGCGAGTGACGGGACTTGAACCCGTACGTCTGTTGACACACGCCCCTCAAACGTGCCTGTCTACCAGTTCCAGCACACTCGCATTTTGTGCCTCAAGGACAACCGACGAACCGTATTATAGCACTGCGGTTTCGCTTTGTCAACCATTTTTTTGCCCGATTCCGCAGAAATCGTCCGCCAGCTCCGCATTTGTTAGAACGCACAAAAAGTCCTGGACAAATCCGGTAAAATATGGTATATTCTAGTAGTAACAACCGTGTCCATATAAAAGCAAAGGAGGCAGAACCATGGAGCCTAAGTTTTTCAAGATACCCGTTTGTATCGGCGACGTCTCTCTTCGGGTAGCCCAGGGCCATTTTGCCACCCGGAACAGCCACACGAACTACTTTATCGACGTAACCAGCCAGCAGTCCTGCCTGCGGGAGGCCGAGGCGGTGGCCCAGCAGCTGGCCCAGCGCCTGACCCACAATATGATGGTGGACACCATCCTCTGCATGGACGGCACCCGGGTCATCGGTACCTGCCTGGCCCAGCAGCTTACGCAGAGCGGTTTCCGCTCCATGAATGCGGGGAAGGAGATCTATCTGCTCCGGGAGAACGTCAGCTCCGGCGGGCAGCTCATTTTCCGGGATAACGCCCGGTTCATGCTGGAGGGGAAAAACGTGCTGCTCCTGCTGGCCTCCGTCACTACTGGCGGCACGGTGCGCAAGGGCATGGGGTGCGTCCAGTACTACAAGGGCCATGTGGCGGGCATCGCCTCTATCTACAGCCACCTGAAAGAGGTGGACGGCATGGCGGTCATGAGCCTCTTTAACACCAACGACCTGCCCGGCTACGCCAGCTACCCGCCAGAGGACTGTCCGCTGTGCAAGCAGCGGCAGGAGATCGATGCGGTGGTGGATAAATTCGGATACTCTACCCTGTAAAATGACCCATCAAAACGGGACCGCCCAGTGGCGGTCCCGTTTCTTTCTCGTCAGAACTTTCCGCAGTCCTGGCCTCTCAGCGCAGGGGCGCGCCGCAGTTGGCGCAGAACTTGGCCCCGGGCAGCGTTGCTTCCACCCCGCACACCGGGCACACGTCCGCCTGGGAGGCCGGCACGCCGCAGGCTGGGCAGAACCTGGCTCCCTCGGGCAGGGGGGTCCGGCAGGCCGCGCACTGGCGGGCGGCGGACTTCTCCCCGGACTGGCTGACGGCGTCGTTTATGTCCAGAGGCTTGCCCAGGAAGGTGAACCGCTCCACGAAGTCAAAGATATCCCGGGGCAGCCGGTCTTGGCCAATAGCCCCGATGACCGCCGTCAGCAGCAGGGGGGCGAAGACGATGTATCCCACGGTGGCGGCCCCCAGTTTGTCCACCCAGCGGCCCGCGCCCAGATCCACTGTAAGCTTGTCCTGATAGAGCGTGAGCCGGACCTGTATCGCCTGGTCCAGGCCCACGAATTTCTTCCAGCCCTCGGTCTGCCGGGCCTGAATGAAATAGCTGTCCTCCGACTGGCTGACGCCCTCGGTCTCCAGGCGCTTCTGCTCCCGCAGGTAACCCTCCAGGGCGTGGGCCACGTCCTCCAGGCCCAGGCCGGGGCCCAGCCGGAACACTTTTGCATCTGCCATACCGCATCCTCCTGTTCCCGCCACGGGGGCGGCTGATTTACGTCTGCCATTATACCACAGCAGGCGATGGTTGTCAATCGCCGCCTTTCTGATCCTGAAGGGCCTTCATGATGCTGGCGGTGACGCCGCAGAGGATGGCCCCCAGGGGGAAAACTACCCAGCAGACCCGGTCGGGGACCCCCTTCCAATACCGCAGCACCAAAAAGATAATCAGGGCGATGAACATAATGACCCCGCAGACGCCGCTCCGCAGCTTGGCCTGGGGGGAGGGGCGGTTTTCGCTGTTGTATTCCGCGATATTGTACTTCCCCTTCAAGATGCCGCCATAGATGAGAAAGAATACGGCCGCCGCAACAATCAGCAGGAATCCCGCGCCCAAGTAGCTCTCGTAGGGCTCCCGCTCCGGCAGGACGCTGAACCCCAGCAGCATCAGCAGCACGCCGGAGAGGATGGCCCCTACCGGCCCGGCCACGTACCAGACAAACCGCTGGTTAAAGGCGTCCTTTTCCACCTGGGTGTAGAAATCCTGGATGACCGGGTAGCGCTCAGTGAAGTTGCTGTACTGCATCCCGCTGGCCACCAGCACCACGGTGGCGATGGTGACGGCCAGCAGCAGCGCGGCTTCGCTGACCATGCCGGGCAGGGCCCAGGCGCTGAGCAGGGCGGCCAGAGCCGTGCCGGCAATGATGCCAGCCACCGCCCCCGCGATCTTCAGGGCGAAGCGGTTCATGAAGGCGTCGTAACCGGCGGTATCCCGGGCCAGGGATGCGGCAACGCTGCCCCGGAGAAGGGTGTCCATATCTGTATGAAAGATATCGCAGAGCTTGAGCAGGGTATCCATTTCCGGGTAGCTGGCGGCGCTCTCCCACTTGCTGACAGACTGGCGGCTGACGTTCAGCTGTTCCGCCAGCTGCTCCTGGGTGAGGCCCTGACGGGTGCGCAGGTATTGCAGGTTTTCGGATAGTGCCATGGTGTTGTCCTCCTTGTTTTTGGTGGGCCCATTCTACCCGGGCGCGGGCGGCAAGTCCAGCGAGCCGGGGTTGCTTTTGGCGGGAACGGATGTAAACTTTCAGTTGCATCCCCTGTTTTGGCTGTTTTTGGGGACGTTTTCAACAGTATAGCACATTGGGGGCGGGGTTTGCAATCCGGGGGAAAATCTGGTATACTGAGACCTACCAAAAAGGGGAAGGAGTCCTCCGCCATGTATAAATTTTTCGCCTATATCTCCCGCATGAAGTACATCACCCGCTGGTCCCTTATGCGCAGCAGCGTCCCGGAGAACATCCAGGAACACAGCCACATGGCGGCGGTGCTGGCCCACGCCCTGGGGGTGATCCGCCGGGACGTGTTCCGCCGCCCCTGCGACCCGGACGCCTGCGCGGCGGCGGCCCTCTTCCACGACGCCACGGAGACATTCACCGGCGACATGCCCACCCCCATCAAATACTACAACCCGGACATCCGCGCCGCCTACCGGCAGGTGGAGGAGGTGGCGGCGGAGCGGCTGTTGGGGATGCTGCCGGAGGAGCTGCGCCCCGCCTACGCCCCTCTTCTGCGGGAGACGGACAGCGGCGTGCGGGAGCTGGTGAAGGCGGCGGACAAGCTCTCGGCCTACATTAAATGTGTGGAGGAGCTGGAGGCGGGGAACCGGGAGTTCGGCGACGCGGCCCAGGAGACCCTGGAGGCCCTGCGGGCCATGGGGCTGGAGGAGGTGGAGTGGTTCCTGGACCGCTTCGCGGCGGCCTTCGGCCTCACCCTGGACGGCCTCCAGCGGCCCTGAGCGCCGGGCGGGCGGCGGCTGGGGCCGTCCCCGCCGCCTTTTGCGGAAAAAGTTGGGGGAAATGTGGAGGGAATTCCAAGAAAACACTTGCGCTCCCAGTATTTTTGTGGTATGATGTTCCTGTCAGTTTAGCTAGACCAGGGGTGGACTTTTTGGTCCGCTCTTTTTCTTGACCTAAATTGATAGAGCAAAATTGGGAAGTGAGGCGCGCAGATGGCAAAGATAACGGAGCTGGTGGCGGGCCTGGCGGCCCCCGTAGTGGAGGCGGCCGGGTGCGAACTGTGGGACGTGGAATACGTCCGGGAGGCCGGGACATGGTATCTGCGGCTGTATATTGACAAGCAGGGCGGGGTGGACATCCTGGACTGCGAAACCATCAGCCGGGCGGTCAGCGATCTGCTGGACGAGGCGGACCCCATCGAGGGCAGCTACACCTTTGAGGTGTCCTCCGCCGGAGCGGAACGGCCGCTGAAGCGCCCCGGCGACTTTGAACGGTTTATGGGTAGCCCCGTGGCGGTGAAGCTCTACAAGGCCCGGGAGGGCCGCAAGGAGTTCGCGGGCACGCTGGCGGGCTATGAGGACGGGAATATCACCATCACCGTGGGGGACGCCCCGGTGACCTTCCGGAAGGAGGAGGTGGCTCTCTGCCGCCTGCGGATTGAATTCTGACGGTCCGGCCGCCCTTGACAGATAAAAATAGGAGTATGTGAGATGAAATGTTCTGAGATTTTCGCGGCGCTGGAGATGCTGGAGAAGGAGCGGGGAATCTCCCAGACCTTCATGATGGATAAAATCATCCAGGCGCTGGTTACCGCCTACAAGAAGGACCACGAGGGCGTGGAAAACGTGATTGTGGACGTGGACGAGGCCCGCAAGGATCTGAAGATGTACGTGCAGAAGGAGATCGTGGAGGAGGTGGAGCGCCCGGGGGCCCAGATGTCCATTGAGGAGGCCCGCTCCCGCTACGGCCGCATCGACGTGGGCGGCACGGTGAACATCCCGGTGGACAACGTGGAGTTTGGCCGCATTGCCGCAGGCAACGGCAAGCAGGTGATTATTCAGGGACTCCGGGAGGCGGAGCGGGGCATGGTGTACGACGAGTTCAACTCCAAGCAGCACGAAATCCTCACCGGCGTCGTCACCCGCATTGACCCCCGCAACGGCAACGCCTCCCTGCGCATCGGCACGGGTCCGGAGTCCACGGAGGCCATGCTGGCGGTGGGCGAGCAGATCAAGACCGAGGAGCTGGTGGAGGGCCAGCACGTGAAGGTCTATGTGGTGGAGGTGCGCCGGAGCACCCGGGGCCCCCAGGTGCTTATCTCCCGAACCCACCCGGGGCTGGTGAAACGGCTCTTTGAGCTGGAGGTGCCGGAGATCTTCGACGGCATCGTGGAGGTGAAATCCATCGCCCGCGAGGCGGGCAGCCGCACAAAGATGGCGGTCTGGAGTTCCGACGAGGCCGTCGATCCCATCGGGGCCTGCGTGGGCCCGGCGGGCCAGCGGGTGAGCAGCATCGTGGGCGAGCTGCGGGGGGAGAAAATCGACATTGTCAAGTACAGCGAGGACCCCGCCCAGTTCATCGCCGCCGCCCTGGCCCCGGCGGACGTTATCGACGTGTGGCTGGCGGACGAGGGGAAGGGGTGCCGGGTGATCGTGCCGGACGACCAGCTGTCCCTGGCCATCGGCAAGGAGGGGCAGAACGCCCGTCTGGCGGCCCGCCTGACCGGGTACAAAATCGACATCAAGCCCGCGTCCTACAAGGATAAGGAAGAAGAGGAAGCGCCTGAGGAATAGTCCGCCAGAGCGGCAAGGAAAGGAACCCCCATGCAGAAGCCGAGAAAGCTCCCCCAGCGCCAGTGTCTGGGCTGCCGGGAGATGAAGAACAAAAAGGAGCTCATCCGGGTAGTCCGGTCCCCAGAAGGGGAGATCTCCCTGGATTTCAAGGGCAAGGCTCCGGGCCGGGGCGCATATGTGTGCCCGGAGGCGGCGTGCTTTCTAAAGGCCCGGAAGAGCAAGGCCCTAGAGAGGGCGTTCCAGACCCCGGTGCCCCCGGAGGTCTACGACGCCCTGGAAAGTCAGATGCGGCATGAGCAAGAGTAACGCGCTGCCCCTCATCGGCATGGCCCTGCGGGCCGGTAAGCTTCAGGTGGGGGAGGACCCCGCCGCCGCAGCCTGCAAGTCCCGCTCCTGCCGCCTGCTGCTCACCGCCCAGGACGCCGCAGGCGGCACAGCCCGCCGGGCCTCCGCCATGGCGGAGGAGGGCCAGTGCCTGCTCCTGGCGCTGCCCTATACCAAAGAGGAACTGGGGGCCGCTCTGGGCCGGGCCTCCTGCGCCACCGCCGCGGTCACCGACCTGGGATTGGCCCGGGCCATTGTAGAGCGGCTGGCGGAGGCGGACAGCGGGACCTACGGCCCCCTGCGGGAGAAATTGCGCCTGAAGGCGGAGCGGGCCGCCCAGCGGCGGGCCAGCCCCGCCCGGAAAAAGAGGAACTAGTCAACCCCACCATAACGCACGTCTGGGCATCCACGCCCCGGCGCGGACTTCCGGACGTGTGTTATGGTGTACAAACCGTGATCACAACTGGAGGTGGCCTTATTGGGTAATATCGTAAACAAGTATAAGGTGAATGAGCTGGCAAAGGACTTCGGGATGCAGACGAAAAAGATCATCGAAATCCTGGGTATGTATTTTGACACGCCGAAGAAGTCCGGCCAGAACCTGGAGGACAACGAGCTGGCAGTGGTTTTCGAGTACCTTACCCAGCAGAACCAGGCCAGCAGCATCGAGTCCATCTACGCGGACACCGCCCCGGCGGAGAAGTCCAGCAAGGATGGTCAGAAAAACGCCCAGCCCGCCCCCCGCCAGAGTGCCGGGGCGGCAAAGCCCCAGCCGGCTCAGCAGCAGGCCCATCCCAAGCAGCAGACCCAGCCTGCCCCGCAACAGCAACAGCAGCAGCAAAAGGGCCAGCCGGGCGCCGCCAGGGTGCCTAAAACGAAGGTGGTGGACACCCGCAAGGCCACCAACGTGAACCTGGATAAATACGACGAGAAGCTTCAGGACATGGCGGACCGCAGCGACCGCAGCGGACGCCGGGACCGGGAGCCGGGCAAGGAGAAGTTCCGCGGCGCGGGCGGCCGGAAGAAGGGCCAGATGTCCTTCTCCAGCAAGCGGCGGCAGGAGGAGGCGGAGAAAATGCGCCGCCTCCAGCTGGAGATCGCCAAAAAGACGCCCCTCACCGTGAAAATCCCCGACGAGATCTCCGTGCAGGAGCTGGCCAGCCGGATGAAAAAGACCGGCGCGGAGGTGGTCAAGGCCCTGATGAAAAACGGCGTCATGGCCTCCCTCAGCCAGTTTATCGACTTCGACACCGCCGCCATCATCGCTGAGGAGCTGGGCTGCCGGGTGGAGAAGGAGGTGGTGGTCACCATCGAGGAGAAGCTCATCGACACCCCCGCCGACAAGCCCGAGGACCTCATCCTCCGGGCACCGGTGGTCGTGGTCATGGGCCACGTGGACCACGGCAAAACCTCCCTGCTGGACTATATCCGCAGCGCCAGCGTGGCCTCCGGAGAGGCCGGCGGCATCACCCAGCACATCGGCGCCTATCAGACCCAAATCGGCGGCAAGCCCATCACATTCCTGGATACCCCCGGCCACGAGGCATTTACCTCCATGCGGGCCCGGGGCGCCATGGTCACCGACATCGCTATCCTGGTGGTAGCGGCGGAAGACGGCATCATGCCCCAGACCGTGGAGTCCATCAACCACGCCAAGGCGGCCAATATCCCCATCATCGTGGCCATCAACAAGATGGATAAGCCGGAGGCGAACCCGGAGCGCATCAAGCAGCAGCTGACGGAATACGAGCTGGTGGCCGAGGAGTGGGGCGGCCAGACTATTATCTGCCCCATCTCCGCCAAGACCGGCATGGGCATCGACAACCTGCTAGAGATGGTGTCCCTGACGGCGGAGGTGGCGGAGCTGAAGGCCAACCCCAACCGCACCGCCCACGGCGCGGTGATCGAGGCCCGGCTGGACAAGGGCCGGGGCCCCGTGGCCA
>CATIYU010000204.1 GCA_949739085.1 uncultured Eubacteriales bacterium
CATTTTGCGGCAGCGCCTTCCGTTGCTTTGCGGGTCCTACAGGGCGGGCAGGCCCTCCAGAAAGCTTTGCAGCTCCTGGAAGCTACCGTGGGAGTAGCCGTCAATTGGCAGGCCCTGGGGGTTCTCCAGGCAGTCTGTCACCAGATAGACCTGTATCCCAGCCTTCTGGGCGGCGGCGTCATCCACCGGGTTGTTGCCAATCATCAGGCATGAACCGGCATCCCGGCCGGTTTGCTGGAGGATGTCCAGGTAGTAGCCGGGGTTGGGCTTGCTGCGGCGGCTGTTTTCGTAGGTGGTGATGAAGTCAAAATCCCCGGCCTTCAGCCCCACCCAGCCCAGGCGGCTCTCCACCGCCACCAGGGGGAAGATGGGGTTGGTGGCCAACACCAGGCCGTAGCCCTTCTCCCGGAGTCCCTGGAGGAGGGGGCCATGGTCCGGCTCGGCCTGTAGGCACCGCTTGGCCTCGTTGAAATCCCGGGCGTAAAAATCGTTAAAAAGCCCCTCCAGGGCCAGGGCCTCAATGCCCATTTCCTGAGTGAAGCAGGCCCAGAAGGCCTGCCGGTTGGTGGCCTGGCCGTCGTTGGCAATCATGGCGGCGGTGCCCTTCCAGATGGCGTCCGTGAGCTTTTTGCTCTCGTAGCCCATGGGGGCCAGCCGCCCCGCCAGGGCCTTGAAATAGCAGCGGATAAAATCGTCCTGCGCAAAGGGGAGCAGGGTTCCGTCCAGGTCAAACAGGATGGTTGTCAGCATGGGAGTCATCTCCTTGTTGTGGGCGGCAGATGGGATGAAGCCGCCGCCTTTGTATAAAGTATATCAAATACAGGCGGAATTAGCAAGAAAAAATTGGCAAAGGCCGTCTAACGTACCACCGGCGGCTTGGAGGGCAAGAGCACCCTGCCCAGGCACACCAGGCTGCGTCCGCTGCTTCTGGGCAGGACCACATCCGCGTCCGCCCTGCGGCGGTTCAGAGACAGCAGGTATACAATCCCCAGCTTGTCCCGCACATACTGCTTACAGAACATGTCTCCATCCACGCAGAAGATGCCCACATCACCGCTGGCTAGAGGGTCCCGGTTGACATAGGCGACGGACCCGTGGCAGATGTAGGGCTCCATAGAGTCCCCCTGGATGCGGACGGCGTACTCCGCCCCCCGGGGCACCTGGCCGGTGACATCGATGTAGTCGAAGTCCTCCCCGAAAACGGGCGCGGCGTAGCCTGCGGCGGCGGGGCTGCGGTAGAGGGGAATTTGCCGGATTTCCCCCTGGGCGGCCTCCTTCTCCAGATCCGCCTGGTAGCCGCCCAGCGTATCGGCCACAGCGTGGAGGACCTGGCGGCCACGGGTCCTCAGCCCCCGGTATTTGCGCACCAGGGACTGTTCCTCCGCCGAGCAGACGAAAGCCCTGCCGGAAAAGGAGTCCTGATAGAGGTAGTTGGGGTCGATGTCCAGGGCGCGAAAGAGCTTGATAAGCACTTCCTCCCGCATGGCGTTCTGCCCGTTTTCGTAGTTGCTGACGGCGGAGAGGCTGACGCCCAGCTTTTTCGCCAGCTCTCCCTGGCTCATGCCGAGCTCTTTTCTCCGTTCCCGTACTCTCTGACCAAAGCCCATGGCGGCCTCCTCTCTCTGAAAACACAGCAAAAATAGAATTATAAAAAAATATTCAGTAAAATTAAAATTTTCCCTTGACAAAAAAGAACAACAGTGCTATTATGGTCGAGCAAGGAACAAACGTTCCCGTGCAAACAAAAACGGCAAGAAAGGAGGAATATGTGGCGGGACCAGCAACGGGGGCAGCGGACAAAAGCCGGAGAAGCAGACTGTACTACGTCCGGACGCGGGCGCGGGGAGGACAGACAAAAGCCGCTGTGCCAGCGGCACAGCGGCTTTCGCTTGGTGGGAGCGGGTGGATTCGAACCACCGAAGTCGTCGACAACAGATTTACAGTCTGCCCCCTTTGGCCACTCGGGAACGCTCCCATATTGGTCCCGCCAAAAGGTCTCCCATGACGCGGAGTGCTGCTGGAGAGGGGTGGAGCTGGTAGACGGACTCGAACCCCCGACCTGCTGATTACAAATCAGCTGCTCTACCAACTGAGCTATACCAGCACGATCAGCAGCAAGATGTATTCTAGCAGAACTTCTCCGTTTTGTCAACAGAAATTTTGAAATTTAGGAGGAAAATTTTTTGCGCTACATACCGAAGAGACACCGGGACCCTCAGCGGGCGGTTCCGGCAGCTCAGTGCGCCCTCTGCGGCGGGGCGCTGTACCGGGGGAATCCCTGTTGGCGGCTGGGGGGCCGCACCCTCTGCGAGGACTGCGCCGTCCCCTGGCTTCTGGCGGAGCTGGCGCCCTTTCATATCGTGTGCGGGGAGGTGGAGCTGTGACGCTGCTGCGTATGGCCGCGAGCTACCGCCAGAGCGCGGACCTCATCCGCCTGCGGATTGTGGCCCTCAAGGAGGCCCAGCGCACAGCGGACCCGGAGGAGCGCCTCCGCCTGGAGCAGCGCATCCGGGACCTGAAGGCCCTCCACCGGGACACCCGGGAGATCGCCCTGGTGCTGGAGAGATATTACGACAGGAGGTACCACCGGAATGAGCGCTACACGCTATAGCCCAGAGAAGGCCGCCGCCCGGCGGAACAACGAATTCCTGGGGGACATGGCGGCCTGGGACCGGGAAAACGGCGAGGACAACAGCGAGCAGCTGGAGCGGCTGCGCCGGAACCTGAAGAGGGTCCGCCGGGCGGAGCTGACCCCCCGGCAGGCGGAGATGGTCCACCTCTACTACGACCTGGGCCTGTCTATGCCCCAGATCGCCGCCCAGCTGGGCATTACAAAATCCAGCGTGTCCCGGACCCTGGCCCGGGGGAGAAAAAGATTAAAAAGGTACTTGCAATACAGTTTCTAATCTGTTACACTTACATGCTGAATTTACGGGGAAACCACCCCGAAGAAAGTGGGGACATAGACGCATGGTGCAGTCTGTCATGAAAACCGGCTGGGGCCGGATCTCCCTGGCGGTGCTGGGGGCTTTTATTTACGCGCTGGGAATTAATCTATTTGTGGTGCCGCTGGGGCTCTTCACCGGCGGCATGATGGGCGCCTGCCAGCTGCTGCGCTCCCTGATCCTACAGGTTTTCCATATGGAATCCGTCACCTTCGACTTTGCCGGCCTCATCTACTACGCGTTCAACGTGCCCCTCTTCGTCCTGGCCTACAAGACCATGGGGCGCATGTTCCTGCGCAACACCATCATCTGCGCCACGGCCTACACCGTGTTCGTCAGTATCGTGCCCATTCCCGCCGCGCCCCTGGTGGACGACGTGCTCACCGGCTGCCTGCTGGGCGGCGTCATCAGCGGCGTGGGAACGGGTCTGGCCCTCACCGCCGGATGCTGTGGCGGCGGACTGGACGTGATGGGTCTGTACATGGTGAAAAAGGGCGTGAAGATGACCATGGGGCAGTTTAACTTGGGCTTTAACGCGGTGTTGTTCATCCTCAGCTTCGTCCTCTTCGACCTGCCCACCATGATTTACTCCGTCCTGAACACCATTTTCAACTCCATGGCTATTGACCGGGCCCACCGGCAGAGCGTCACGGTCCAGGTGCTCATCTTCACCAAAAAGGAGACGCCGGAGCTGGACCAGTTTATCATGGACAACCTACACCGGGGCGTGACCCGGTGGGAGGGCAAAGGCGTGTACACCGGGGAGGCCACCCATATCCTCTGCGTGTGTATGAACCGGTATGAGATCGACGACCTGCGGGCGGAGCTCCACCGGCTGGACCCCAAGGCGTTCTTCATTGTGCAGCAGGGCGTCCGGGTCAGCAGCAACTTCGAGCAGCGGCTCTCCTGAAAAAAGACCCCCGTCCGGCAGGCGCCGGGCGGGGGTTCCGCGTTTTTGGCGATGCTACATCCCGGCCAGGATGTCGCAGGCCACAGGGGTGTAAAAGAGCTCCTGCACCCACTTGCGGTCCTTGGTCTGGCCCAGAATCCACATGAGCTTGGCCGTCACCGCCTCCGAGGTCATGTCGTAAGCCTCCAGAATGGGCAGGTCCCGCTTGATGCTGCTGCCCACGTGGTACACCGCCAAGTCGCTGCCCTCATTTTCCACCTGGGTGGTCATCACCACCGTCTTGCCCGCCTCCAGGCCCGCCTTGACGGTCTCATAGTAGTCCCCGGCCTTATAGGTGGGCAGGCCACCCACGCCGAAGCTCTCGATAATCAGCGCGTCGCTGCGCTCCAGCAGGTACGCCGCCACGCCGCAGTCTGTCCCGGGAATCAGCTTCATGAGCGCCACGTTGGGGTTCACCGTCTCGTAGAACTGGGGCACGGCCCGGCTCTCGGGCCGGATGTAGCGGATGACCCGCCCGTCCCGCACCATCCCCAGAAGGGGATAATTGATGCTGGAAAATGCCTCAAAGCTCTTGCTGTGGGTCTTCCTGGCCCGGGTGCCCATGATAATTTTGCCGTTGAATACCAGGGTCACTCCGGGCATGTCCGCCGAGGCCACGGTCAGGGCATCCCGGAGGTTCTGCTTGCTGTCGGTGGTCTCAAAGCCGATGGGCTTCTGGGCTCCAGTGAGCACGATGGGCTTGGGACAGCCCTGGATCAGATAGCTCAGGGCGGCGGCGGTATAGGCCATGGTGTCCGTGCCGTGGCTGATTACAAAGCCGTCAAACTCCCGGTAGCGCTCCCGGATGGCCCCGGCAATCCGGGCCCAGTGCTTGGGCTGGATGTTGGTGCTGTCCAGGCTGAAGAGCTGCTGGCACTCCACGTCGCAGATCTCAGAGATGTCGGGGATGTACCGCAGCAGCTGTTCGCTGGTCAGCTCCGGTTCCAGGCCGCTCTCCCCCATCTCGGAGGCGATGGTGCCCCCGGTGCCAATGAGCAGGATTCGTTTTTCTTTCATCGTTTCTCTCCTTATTGTCGTGTTTGCGCCTCTGGCTTCCCGTCCCCCGTCTTTACCGGACGTCCACCCGCTCCACGCCTGTGCAGAGGCCGGTGGAGCTGTCCAGACTGAAGACGGCCCCCTGCATCTTGCAGGGGCCCTCCGCCGTCTGGTGCCGCTGAGGCGGCCCCCCCAGAAACCGGTCGACGCTCTGCTCCGGCGGGATGCCCAGAACAGAGCGGATGGGCCCGGTCATGCCCAGGTCGGTGATGTAACCCGTGCCCTGGGGGAGGATCTGCTCGTCCGCCGTGGGCACGTGGGTATGGGTGCCCCACACCGCCGAGACCCGGCCATCCAGATGGTAGCCCATGGCCAGCTTTTCGCTGGTGGCCTCCCCATGGAAATCCACCAGGGTGAAGAGCGGCTTTTCCGCTTTCAGAATCCGGTCCGCGGTGGTGAAGGGGTTGTCAGCGTTGAAGTCCAGGCCGCAGCGGCCGATGAGGCTCATCACCCCCACCTGCACCCGTCCGCAGTCGTAGACCCCCCAGCCCCGGCCTGGGGCCCGCCCGGCGAAGTTGGCGGGCCGGAGGAGGTAGGGGTCCTCGTCCAGCCGCCGGGCGATCTGGGCCTTGCCGAAGGTGTGGTTGCCCAGGGTGACAACGTCCGCGCCCGCCTGATAGAGGGCCTCCGCCTGCTGGGGCAGAAGGCCAGTACCGGCGGCGTTCTCGCCGTTGACCACCGTGAAGTGGATATCCTTCAGCCGCTTCAGAGGGCGCAGACAGCGCTCCAGGTGCTCCAGGCCCTGCTGGCCCACCACGTCTCCGATTGCAAGAATGTGGTAAATCAAAGTACCGCCGCCTTTCTGGTTCGCCTGTAAATCCCAATAGACACCCTATTGTAACACGAAAAGGGGCCCAAGGCAATCAGGGATTTGCCGGATTTGACGCTTCCGGCCAAACGTGGTATACTACCCCCACAGGAGAGGGGGGCCGGGTTATGTCCAATTGGCTGGGACACTTCCGCACCATCACCGCCCACAAGCTGCGGGTAATGAAATATTGCTTTCGCGTGGGGCTGTACCGCCAGGGACTGCTCCACGACCTGAGCAAATACGGCCCGACAGAGTTCCTGGTGGGGGCAAAGTTCTACCAGGGAGACCACAGCCCCAACGAGGCCGAGCGTCTGGAGCGGGGATACTCCTCCGCCTGGCTCCACCACAAGGGCCGCAACAAGCACCACCTGGAGTACTGGCTGGACTACGCCCCGGACCTGAACTACCGCATCGGCGGCATGGAGATGCCGGTCCGCTATGTGGTGGAGATGTTCTGCGACCGGATTGCCGCCTGCCAGACCTACCAGAAGGAGCGCTATACCAACGCCTCGCCCTGGGAGTACTACGCCAGAAGTCTGGATCACTATATCATCCACCCCAACACCCAGGCACTGCTGGAACAGCTCCTGCTGATGCTCCGGGACGAGGGGGAGGAGCGGACCATCGACTATATCCGCCGGGAGGTGCTGAAAAACCGGCGGTAGGGACCGTCTTTGGCGGATTCAGCGGGAATTCTCGACAAAAAGCCCCGGACGGCAGAGCTCTGCCGTCCGGGGTCCCGCTATTTATGGTACTTGCCGCCGCCGGTAATCTGAAAGCTCCGGTAGATCTGCTCCAGCAGCATCACCCGGGCTAGGTGGTGGGGGAAGGTCATAGGCGACATGCTTAGCCGGGCCTGGGCCTCGCTCTTAAGATCGGGGTGGAGGCCGAAGGAGCCGCCGATGAGAAACACCAGCCGCTTTTCCCGTCCCCAGTCCGCCAGGAGCCCCGCCAGCTCCTGGCTGGAACACATCCGGCCCTCAATACACAGTGCCGTCACCCAGGCCCCCGGCGGCAGCTTCCCCCGGATGGCCTCCGCCTCCCGGTACAGAGCCCGCTCCACCTCCGCCGGGGAGGGGTCCTCCGGCAGGCGCTGCTCCGGCAGCTCGATGAGCTCCAGCTTGCAGTACCGGCCCAGACGCTTGGCGTACTCTGCCGCCGCCCCGGCGTAGAACGCCTCCTTCAGCTTGCCTACGCAGATAACGGTTACTCTCTGCATGGCGGTTCCTCCAGAAAATAAGGCTCGCTGAGGGCGGCCCGGGGGGCCACTGCCAGCTGTCCGGTCCACCCGGTTCCTTCCAGGGCGGCGGACGCGGCCTCCAGGGCCAGCTGGGGGCGGTTGTTTTCCTGGCTCAGGTGGGCCAGGAGGATGGTCCGAGTACCGGCCCTGGCGCTGGCGGCGGCGTACTGAGCGGCTTCGGCGTTGCTCAGATGGCCCTGACTCCCTAGAATCCGTTTTTTCAGGGGGTAGGGATAGGGGCCTGCCCGGAGGAGATCCGGGTCGTGGTTGCTCTCCAGCACCAGCAGATCCGCCCCCAGGAGGCGGCGGCCGGTCTCCTCAATGATGTAGCCCGTGTCGGTGAGGATGCCCACCGCGCCGCCGGGGGTGGCGAGGCGGTAAGCCGTGCCCTGGCGGCAGTCGTGGCTGGTGGGCAGGGGCGTGGCCTCTACCGGCCCGAACCGGATGGATTCTCCCCACTCCACAGGGCGCAGCAGGGGGTCCACTCCCGCCAGACGGTAGCATAGCTGCCGGGCGGTGCCAGGGGAGCAGACGATAGGGGTGGCATATTTCTTTATGTAGGTGGCGAGGCCGCTGACGTGGTCCGTGTGCTCATGGGTGATTAGCACCGCCGTCAGGTCACCGGGTGCCAGGCCCAGGCTGGCCAGCGCTTGGCACAGGCGGCGGCAGGAGACGCCCATGTCGATGAGCAAGCGGACGTCCCCACAGGTGAGCAGCGAGGCGTTGCCGGAGGAGCTGCTGGCGATGGTCTGAAAGGTGGTCATAAGGGGTCCTCCACAAAAATTTCGCCGCCCGGAGGCGGCGAAAGATGACATTCCGTTTTGGGCGTTAGCAGGCGCTGGCTGTCAGCTCTTCCTCTGGGGACTCCACGGCGCGGATGCTGCCGCCCACCCCCCGGATTTTGCCGGTCACATCCTCATAGCCCCGCTCAATATACTGGACATTGGTGATCTCACTGATGCCGTGGGCCGCCAGAGCCGCGATCAGCATCGCCGCGCCCGCCCGCAGGTCGCAGGCCTCCAGCTGGGCTCCAGTCAGCCGCTCCACGCCCTCGATGATGGCCAGGTTCCCGTTTACCTGCACTTGCGCGCCCATGCGCACGAACTGGTCCGCATAGCGGAACCGGCTGTTCCAGACGTTGTCGGTGATGACGCTGGTGCCGTGGGCCAGGCAGAGCGCCGCCGCGATCTGGGGCTGCATGTCCGTGGGGAAGCCGGGATAGGGCATGGTCTTGATGTTGGCCCGGACCAGGGGGCCAATGCGGCTGACCAGGAGGCTGTCGTCCACCTCCTGGATCTCCACTCCCATCTCCGCCATTTTGGCGCTCATGCAGTCCATGTGTTTGGGGATGATGTTGCAGAGCTTGACCTCGCCGCCGCAGGCCGCCACGGCGGCCATGTAGGTGCCCGCCTCGATCTGGGCGGGGATGATGGAGTAGCTGCCGCCCCGGAGGCGCTCCACGCCCCGGACCTTGATAACGTCGGTGCCCGCGCCCATGATGTTTGCGCCCATAGAGTTGAGGAAGTTGGCCAGATCCACGATATGGGGCTCTTTGGCGGCGTTCTCGATGACGGTCATGCCGTCCGCCAGGGTGGCGGCCAGCATGATATTAATGGTGGCCCCCACAGAGACCTTGTCCAAAAAGATGCTGGCGCCCCGCACCCGGCCGCCGGCAGCCTCGGCAATGACGAAGCCGCTCTGAGTGTCCACCTGGACGCCCAGGGCCCGGAAGCCCTTGAGGTGCTGGTCGATAGGCCGGGTGCCGCCAAAGTCGCAGCCCCCGGGCAGGGCCACGTCCGCGCCCCCGAACCGGCTCAGCAAAGCCCCCAGCATATAGTAGGACGCCCGGCACCGGCTGGCTGTCTCATAGGGCACGCGCCCGTTGCGCAGCCGGGAACAGTCGATCTCTACAGCATGGGGGTTGACATAACGCACCTTCGCGCCCAAATCCTGTAAAATCCCCAGCAGGAGCGTCACGTCGCTGACCAGGGGGATGTTTTCAATGCGGCAGGGGCCGCTGACCATCAGGGCCGCAGGGATGATGGCGACTGCGGCATTTTTCGCGCCGCCAATATGGATTTCTCCAAACAAGGGGCGGCCGCCCTCAATTATATACTTGGTCAAAGATTTGCACCTCTTTGTTAATATATCGGCCTGTACCTACAGTTTACCCAGGCAAGAACACTTCATACCGAGAAATTGCGGCAATCAGTGGGCATAATCACAGATACTAAACAGTATAACAGATTTTTTTGTAAAAGCAATGGGGGAGCAGTAAATAACTTCATAAATTTTTAATAATTTCCTCCCCAGTTTTTGGAACTCTTTGCGGGCGGGCAGCGTCTAAGAAAAAAGCGCCCCGGGGAATCAGCCTCCGGGGCGCGGTTTTTATTGGTCAGCCCAGCTTTTGGGGGGCGTCCGGGAGGACCCGGGCCTGGCGCAGCAGCGCCAGCAGGGGCAGTCCCAGGATGTAGCAGGCCAGGGCCTCCCCCAGGGCCACGGTGAGGCCGTTGAAGGCGAAGGCGGGCAGAAAAGCGGCGGTAAGGCCCGCCTCCTGGAAGGCGATGAGCGCCCCCACGATTACGCCATTGCAGAGCACCGGCGGCAGGGGGGCCAGCCATTTATTTTTGCACCGGGCCGTCAAAAGGCCCGCCAGCAGCGTGGCCAGGGAGCCGAACACCAGGTCCAGGGGACCGTAGGGGCTCAGGATGTTGGCAAGGATGCACCCGGCGAAAAGCCCCCAGGCGGTGGTGGGACAGAGGAAGGGCAGCACGGTGAGTGCCTCGGAGAACCGGCACTGGATGGGGCCGTAGGTCAGGCCGAAGAAGTTGCCGAAATAGCTGAGGGCTACGTAGAGGGCCCCAGCCAGGGCGGCGGCGGTGATGTGGCGGACACTGGTTTTCTGCATGTTTGGTTACCTCCATTTTTTGTTTAGAGAACACAGGCGGCGGGAAAGCGTGGGGCCTGCCTGCCGTGTCCCTGTGAACGAACACGGGCGGTTCGCCCGTGCTTGGACTGGGTGTGGAAACCAGTCGTGGGAGATTATAGCACAGCGTGGGGGGGGCTGTAAAGTGAAAAAACGCCGCCGGAAAGCCCATCTTGACTTTGATACGAAACCGTACTATACTGCTGAGGTCCGAAACCGTACTGAAAAGGAGGCTCCGCCTATGGAAAACTGCCGTGCCCTGAACCGCCGCCTGATGGTGGCCGTTAATCTGATGGACGGCTTTTATTACAGCTGGGCCCGCCGTTCCGGCGTGTCCGGCCACACCCTGGCCCTGCTATACGCCCTGGACGACGGCCAGCCACACTCCCAGAAGCAGCTCAGCGAGGAGTATCTGATCCCCAAGACCACCCTCAACACCGTGGTGAAAGCCTGCCAGGAGGCGGGCTACCTCACCCTGGCAGATATGCCGGGGCAGACCCGGCAGCGCCAGCTCTGCCTCACCGGGGCGGGACGGACTTACGCCCGCCGCGCCCTGGAGGAGCTCTACCGGGCGGAGGACGCCGCCATGGCGGCCACCCTAGAGCGGTTCCCAGAGGAGGCTGTGGCGGCCATGGAGTATTACGCCGCCCAGCTGCGGGCGGCCTATGACCAACAAATTTCTGAGAAAGAGGAACCCTGATCTTTATGAGAATCCAACTATCTGAACATTTTACCTATTCTAAATTGCTGCGCTTTACCCTGCCGTCCATTATAATGATGATTTTCAACTCTATCTACAGCGTGGTGGACGGCGTGTTCGTCTCCAACTTTGTGGGAAAGACCCCCTTCGCCGCGGTGAACCTCATCATGCCCCTGCTGATTATCCTGGGAGCCTTGGGGTTCATGATTGGCACCGGCGGCACCGCCATTGTGGCGAAAACACTGGGGGAGGGCAAGCCGGAGCTGGCGAACCAGTACTTCTCACTCCTGGTCTATACTGGCCTCATAGGCGGTACGGCGGTGGGGGCGCTGGGCATCGTGTTTGTCCGGCCAGTGGCGGCGGCCCTGGGGGCGGAGGGGCAGATGCTGGAGGACTGCGTGCTCTACGCCCGGATAATCCTGGCGGCCAACCCCTGCTTTATCCTGCAAAATATTTTCCAGAGCTTTTTCGTCACCGCGGAGAAGCCCAAGCTGGGGCTCTATGTCACAGTGGGAGCGGGCCTTACCAACATTGTCTTAGACGCGCTGTTGGTGGCGGTGTTCCCCATGGGCCTGGCGGGCGCGGCGGCGGCCACCGCCATCAGCCAGGCGGTGGGCGGTCTGGTCCCCATTGTCTATTTCCTCCGGAAGAACGACAGCCTTCTGCGGCTGACCCGCACCAGATTCTACGGTAAGATTTTGCTGAAGACCTGCGCTAACGGCTCCTCGGAGCTGATGAGCAACATCTCCGCATCCGTGGTCACCATCCTATATAATCTCCAGCTCATGCGGCTGGCCGGGGAGGACGGAATCGCCGCCTACGGGGCCATCATGTACGTTTCCTTCATCTTCGCCGCCATCTTCATCGGCTACGCCGCGGGGCGCGCCCCGATCATCAGCTTCCACTACGGCGCGGAGAACACGGGGGAGCTGAAGAGCCTCCTGCGCAAGAGTGCCGTTCTGGCGGCTGCGGCCGGGGCGGCTATGGCGGTGCTGGCGGTGCTGGCCTCTGCGCCCCTGGCAAAGATCTTTGTGGGCTACGACCAGGACCTCTACCAGATGACAGTCCGCGGCTTTCGGCTCTTCGCCGTCTCCTTCCTGCTCAGCGGCTTCAACATCTTCGGCTCGTCCTTCTTTACCGCCCTCAATAACGGCCTCGTCTCCGCCCTGATCTCCTTCCTGCGCACGCTTATTTTCCAGTGCGCCAGCGTGCTTATCCTGCCCATTCTGCTGGGGCTGGATGGCGTGTGGCTTTCCATCGCCGCCGCAGAGGGGGCGGCGTTCGTGGTTACGCTGGCCTGCCTTGCCCTCAACCGGCGGACGTACCGCTATTGATGCGCCTGTTTCGTTACAAGTTTTTTACAAAAGGGCAAATCCGTTGATTCCTTTCCAAAGATATGCTAGAATGTTGAAAAATAGCTTGCTGCGGGCCGCGCCCAGCCGCGCCGCCCGGGAAAGGAGACGGATTCGCCATGAGATATTGGGAAAGGCTGTTGGCGGCGCTGTGCCTGGCACTGCTGCTGTGCGCGCCCGGGGCCCGGGCGGCGGAGACAACGGAAGCGGTTCTGTCCGCCTCCCAGGTCTACGTCAACGACCAGCGGGTGTCCGTATCAGGATATATGATTGATGGGAGTACCTATTTCCGGCTACGGGACCTGGCGGCGGCCCTCTCCGGGACCCCCGGCCAGTTCGATGTGTTCTGGAATGGGACAGAGAACCAGGTGGAGCTGGTCACGGGAGCGCCTTACACCGGCGGCAGCGCCGCCGTGTCCCTTACAGCGGCGAAGATGCCGGAGAACGCCGGGGCGCTTCCCTCGGCTGCCAAGCTGCTGGTGGATGGACAGGGCGTGGAGATGCCCGCCTATGTCATTGAGGGCAGCACCTACTACGGGCTGCGGGACTTGGGGGGTGCGCTGGGCCTTGCCGTGCGCTGGCTCCCGGAGGACGGTAGCATCTGCCTCTACACGGGGCTTGGTCCCGCCGTCTGCCTGACGGAGCGGTCCGGCGGCGATGTGCGGGCTATGAACCGGGAGCGGAGTACCCAGCGGTGGGGCCGCATCTGCTACTCCTACCTTTTCGGGGAGGGGGATACCCTCTCCACCTTCGACGTATCCGGGGAAATGGGGGAGGTCCTGTCTGTGGACACCTACGACAGCGCCGCCTTTACGCTGCTTTCCTCCCAGACCATCCCCATGGAGCTGGACTTCTTCGGCGGCTTCTACGCCGGGGAGACCTGCAACTATATTGTGTTTGGCTGCAACAATATTGAGGAGGCCGGGGACAAGGAGGTCATCCGGGTGGTGCAGTACACTAAGGACTTCCAGCGGCTGGCCGCGGTCTCCGTCACGGGGGACCAGTGCGCCACCCTCCGGCCCTTTGACGCCGGGACCCTGCGGATGAGCGAGTGGGGCAATGAGCTGGTAATCCACACCTCCCGGGCCACCTACGCCGCCGGTGACAAGCTGGACCACGAGTCCCAGCTGACCTTGATTCTGAACACGGACACCATGGAGGTCACCAACGACCTGGGCCTGTACCAGGGCAACTACGTCAGCGCATCCTATAACCAGTTTGTCCGCCACGACAACGGCCAGCACGTTCTTCTGGACCACGGCAGCGGCTCTCCCCGGGGCATTGTGCTCCACCGCTATGACGGCTCGTCCTATGCCGCCAGCCTGCTGCTCTCCATTCCTGGAGACAATGCCGCCAGCTGTACCGGCGTTACGGTGGGGGGCTTTGAGATCTCCAGCGGCGGCTATTTGGCGGCCATGAACTCTGTGGACCACCAGCGGGTAGCCGCCTACACGGACTACGCCCTGGAGGGCCTCTCGCCGGATGAGCGGGACATCGTCCTCCTCTCCTGCGGCCGGGAGGACCCGGCCCAGGTGGAGCAGATTGTCCTCACGGATTACGCCGGTACCGGCAGGCTGGGCAGCACCCCCTACTTGGTGAAGCTCTCCGAGGACCGGTTTATAGTACTCTGGGAGGAGTTCACCTACTACGAGACAGATTCCGGCGCCTACGGCGTCCGGGACAACGGCGTCCGCTATGTGGAGGTGGACGGCGCGGGCCATCCCCTGGGGGAGATTCAGGCCATGTCCGGGGCCCGGCTCTCCTACGACTGCCAGCCCCTGTACCGGGATGGCGCGGTGGTCTGGTACGTCAACGCCCGGGCCGGAAGGCTCTTCTATACCATTGGCGCGTAACAGGACTGCGGCAAGAGCCGCCTCCCAGCCGGGAGGCGGCTCTTTTTCTACTCCTCTTTGGAAAAGGACAGGCCGTCGCCCATGTGGTCAAAGTCGTCAATCCACAGCAGCGCTCCGTCATCCTCAAAGTAGAGGAGCCCCGTGGCCTCCTCGTGGACCAGCGTGCGCACGCTCCCCTGACCGCTGTCCGTCTCGTCGTACCGGGTGCCCAGGTAGCTCAGGCCCTCCCAGATCCCGTCGTAGACGGCGGTTAAGTCCCAGAAGATATTTTCCCCCTCGCCGCCGCACCAATAGATCTCAATGCCGTACTGGGTCCCGCCGCCGCAGGTGATGGTTATATGACACTGGCTGTTGTCCGGGTCCCGCCATATGCCCACATAGGCGTCCTCTTCTGATTCTGCCGGGACTTGTGGCTCCTGAGAAATAATGCCGCTATGAGAAAGCCCCGTCTCTCCCGGTTCTGGCAGCGGACTGTCCTGACTGTCTGCTGCGTCCTGTGGGGGCGGCTCCACCCCCTCCCTCCCGCACCCTGCCAGCAATACCAGCACCGCCGCACAGACTAATAAAAGCTTCTTCATATCCATTCTCCTTTTCGATATAAGCTGCCCCGGCCCGCCGCCAGGGTCCTGCCCTTATAGTCGGAAAGGAGCGGAAGAGGTTTTCCTCTCCCGAAAAAAACTCCGCCCATTCCGGAGATGGACGGAGTTTTTTCAGGCCGTTGCCGTTCGTATTTCAAGGAAGCCGCTGTGCCGCCCGTTGGAAGAGGTAGGGTAGCAGCGCGCCTGCCGCCGCCAGTAATAGGAACAGCCCCGCACCATGCCAGAGGGTCAGAAGCAGCGCCGCTGCCGCCAGCAGCAGGGCGCACCCCAATCCCACGGTCCCGCAGATCTGATCCGCCGCCACCGGGTCCGCCCACCAGCATACCAGCAGGAACAGGGCCCGGCCGCCGTCCAGGGAGGCCATGGGCAGCAGGTTGAAGAGCCCCAGCAGCAGGTTGGCCCCCGCCAGCATATAGTCCCCGGCCACCCGGGCCAGCACCAGCGCCAGCAGCAGGTTCACCGCCGGGCCCGCCAGGGTGCAGAGGATCTCCCGGCCGTAGGGCAGGTACCGGGTGTCCGCCTGGATCTCCGCTCCAAAGGCCGTCAGGCGGAACCGCTCCACCCCCGCCCCCGCCAGCCGCAGGGCTCCCAGGTGCCCCAGCTCGTGGCACAGCGCCGAGAGGGCCACCAGGGGCAGTACGCTCCCCGCCCCCGCCAGGACCGCCAGCAGCAGCATACAGCCAAAGCCCCAGGTGACCTCCAGCTTACCCGATTTCCACATAGTAAATAGGGTTGAGGTACAGAGCCCCGTCGTGGAGCTCAAAATGGAGATGGGGCCCGGTGGTCAGACCGGTGGACCCCACCTCCGCAATCTTATCCCCTTTGGCCACTTCCCCGCCGGTGGCGGTCACCCGGCTGCAATGGCCGTACAGGGTGATATAGCCCCCCTGGTGGCGTAACATAATATAGTTGCCCAGGGTGCTGCTCTCGCCGGTGGCGTACACCGTGCCGCTGGCAAAGGCAACGATGTCCGTCCCCTCCTCTGCCGCCAGGTCCACGCCGTAGTGGAATTTGCTGCCGCCCTCCACCGGGTGTTCCCGCCAGCCAAAGGTAGAGCTGAGGGAGCCCGTGACAGGGGTGCAGTGGTCGAATCCCAGGTTGCGCTGCTCCAGGCTGGCGTTTTCTGGCGGGGCGGGCATGGTGTAGACATAGGAGAGGGACCCGCTCTCCTTCCCGGCGGCGGAGGTTGTGTCCAGGGCCGGGGGGACGTCCCCGGAAGGACGGCTGGGGGAGGTATATCCCACCAGCCGCCCGCCGGTCTCCCCGTTCGGGGAGGGGGCTGTCTGGGCGGCCGGCTCCTCTTCGGGACTATCCGGGGCTGCTGCTGGATCTTCCACCGGGGCCTCCGCCGGACCGGCGGGGTTAAAGACGGCGGTATAGGCGTCCTGGAGGGAGTCCCCCACGGACGCTTCCCCGCTGATGGCCCTGCCAACGGCGGCAAATGCCTCCTTAAAGTCGGCGTTGCGGCCGATGAGGTCCCCGGCGGACTGGGCGAAGCTGTCCAGGGCCCCCGGGAACAGCAGCTTCACCAGGACCAGCAGCACGAAGACCGCACCGCAGATCACCAGCCGGGCCATAGCCCTGTTTCCAGGGCTGGACGGGGCACGCCCCCGGCTGCTGCGGCGCTGCTGCGCACGGCGGCGCACAGCGGAGTACCTATCCAAATCCATCCCTCCTTTTTCTCCCATAGTCTATGCGGCGGACAGGGGAAATTATGCAGAAAGCGGTTATTCCGCCGGTTCCTGGCAAAGCTAGGGGGGAGGTGATGCTATGGAATCCATATGGCGCAAGGGGGCCGCTCTCTCCCCCCGGCCAAGCTTAAATGGAAGTATCGCGGTGGATACCGCCGTCATCGGCGGGGGCATGGCGGGCGTACTCGCCGCCGCCATGCTGGCGGAGGCGGGGGTGGAGACGGTGGTGCTGGAGGCGGACCGGGTAGGGTCCGGCCAGACGGGCGGCACCACCGCCAAGGTGACCAGCCAGCACGGGGCTATGTATCTCCGCCTGGAGGAGACCTTGGGCGGGGAGGCCGCAGGGCTCTACGCCCAGGCCAACCAGGAGGCGGTAGAGAGTTACGAGGCCCTTATCCGGCGCAGGCACATTGCCTGCGGCTGGGAGCGCCTGCCCGCTTGGCTCTACTCCCAGTCCGAAGAAAACAGCCTGGCCCGGGAGGCGGAGGCTCAGAAGCGGGCCGGCCTGCCGGCAGAATTTTCCAAGGACGCCTGCCTGCCTGTTCCGGTGAAGGGGGCGGTCTGCTGTCAGGGGCAGGCCCAGTTCCACCCCCTGCAATTCCTCTTCACCCTGGCGGAGGGGCTGACGGTCTACGAGGGCGTCCGGGTGCTGGAGGCGGAAGAGGGCCAGCTCCGCACCACAGCCGGACTGGTCCGGGCCCGGCGGGTGGTTTTTGCCTGTCACTTCCCATTTGTCAATGCCCCGGGCTACTACTTCCTCCGGATGCACCAGGAGCGCAGTTACGCCCTGGCACTGGAGGGGGGACCGCAGCTGGGGGGCATGTACTACAGTGTGGACCCCGGCGGACTCTCCCTGCGCAACGCGGGGCCCTACCTGCTGGTGGGCGGCGGGGGCCACCGCACCGGGGAGAACCGGGAGGGCGGCAGCTACGAGGCCCTCTCCCGGTCCGCCGGACTGCTGTTCCCGGGGACAAGGGAGGCTGCCCGCTGGTCCGCCCAGGACTGCATAACCCTGGACGGCGTGCCGTATATCGGACAGTTCTCCGCCGCCACTCCCGACTGGTACGTGGCCACGGGCTTCGGCAAGTGGGGCATGACCCACTCCATGGTGGCGGCCCAGCTGCTGCGGGACCTGATCCTGGGCCGGGAGAATCCCTACGCGGGGCTCTTCTCCCCCCAGCGGTTTACGCCAGCGGCCTCCGCCGGGCAGCTTTTGAGCAACGGCCTCCACGCGGTCCGGGACCTGGGCCGGGAGCTGCTGGCCCCCGCCCGGGGCGCGGCGGAGGCCCTGCCCCCAGGCCATGGCGGCGTGGTGGAGCTGGAGGGGGAAAAGGTGGGGGTGTACCGGTCCCCGGAGGGGGAGGTCTTCGTGGTGGACGTCCGCTGTCCCCACTTGGGCTGCCAGTTGGAGTGGAACCCGGAGGAGCGGAGCTGGGACTGCCCCTGCCACGGGTCCCGGTTTGACTGCCGGGGGCGGCTGCTGTCCGGCCCCGCCCAGCGGGATCTGTGGTCCGCGGACGCCGGGGAGCGGTAAAAGAGCGCCGCTTTCTCTTGCATTTGGGGGGAAAATGTGGTAAACTGCACCACAAATACACCCATTTTCGCCACAAGAGGAGAGGAGGGCGCCTATGTTTTTCCGCAGTGATTACGAGGACCTCATGACGCCGGAGGAGGACCGCCCGGAAAGGACCGGGATGACCCGGTTCCTGGAGCTTCTGGGACCCGCCTGCGCTCCGCTGCTGAAGCTGAACCTGCTGTTCCTGCTGGCCTGCCTTCCGGTGGTCACCATCCCCCCGGCCCTCCTGGCCATGCACCAGGTGGTCCGCCGCCTGGTGCGGGACCAGCCGGTGAAGTGCCTGCGGGACTTTTTCGACGCCTTCCGGCGGAATTTTGTCCGGTCCTACGGCGTGTTCCTGGCGGCGGCCCTCCCCATGGGGTGTGCTGGGTACGGTATGTGGTTCTATCTGCGCCTGGCGGCGGGGAATCCCCTTATGTACCTGCCCTTTGTTTTCTGCTCAACGGTGTTTCTGACGGCGCTGCTGGCCTCTCCGTACCTCTACGGCCTTCTGAGTGGAGGGAGGGGGCTGGGGGAGAGCCTGCGGCTGGCGCTGCTGCTGGGGCTGGGGAGGCCCCTGCGGGCGGTGCTGGCGGACGTGGTCTACTATGTGCCGCTGGCGGCGGGGGTTCTGCTCTTCCCCCTCAGCGGCCTCTATCTGGTGATGATCGGTTTTTCCCTGCCCTGCTTTGTGGGAAATTTCTTCCTGCGCACGGAGCTGGGGCGCGTGGAGACAGAGGAGGCGGAGAGATGAAGCTGATTCCCGTGGAGGACGCGGTGGGCCATGTGCTCTGCCACGATATGACTCAGATCATCCCCGGCAAGTACAAGGACGCCCGCTTCCGCAAGGGCCACGTGGTGCGGCCGGAGGACATCCCGGTGCTGTTGGCCATGGGCAAGGAGAACCTATATGTGTGGGAGCTGGCTCCGGGGATGGTCCACGAGGACGAGGGCGCGGCGCGGCTCTGCGCCCTGTGTGAAAATGAGCATATGGTCCGCAGCCAAGTCAAGGAGGGTAAGCTGGAGCTGTTTGCCGGGATGGACGGCCTCTTCCGGGTGGATTCCCGGCGGCTGAACCAGATCAATCTGCTGGGAGAAGTCATGATCGCCACCCGCCACGGCAATACCCCGGTACGGAAGGGGGACAAGCTCTGCGGGACCCGGGTCATCCCCCTGGTGATCGGGGAGGAGAAGCTGGAGCGGGCGGAGGAGATCGGGGGCGGCAGGCCCCTCCTGGAGCTGCTGCCCTGGAGGCTGAAACCCGCCTCTGTCATTGCCACCGGCAGCGAGGTGGCTAAGGGGCTGGTGGAGGACGCCTTTACCCCCGTAGTGGAGCGAAAGCTGGCGGCGTTTGGCATTTCCACCGCTATGCGGAGCACGCCCGGGGACAGTCTGGACGCTATCCGCCGGGAGATCCTCCGGGCCCGGGACGCGGGGGTGGACCTCATCCTCTGCACCGGCGGCATGAGCGTGGACCCGGATGACCGCACGCCGGGGGCCGTCAAGGCCAGCGGGGCGGAGATCGTCACCTACGGCGCACCGGTGCTGCCGGGGGCCATGTTCCTGCTGGGGTATTTTGATGACGGAATGCCCATCCTGGGCCTGCCGGGGTGCGTAATGTACGCGAAAACCACAGTGTTCGACCTGGTGCTGCCCCGGGTTGCGGCGGGAGTGGCGGTGAGCCGGGAGGAGATTGCCGCCATGGGGGAGGGCGGACTGTGCCTGGGGTGCGGGACCTGCACATTCCCCAACTGCGGCTTTGGAAAGTAGAGGGAGCCGGGTGAGGCGGATTGGATATTTGGCTCTGGCGGCGCTGCTGTTCCTGACGGCCTGCGGCGGACAGCGGCAGGATGCGCTGACAGTCTTCGCGGCGGCCTCCCTGGAGGAGGTTCTTACGGAGATCGGGGACGTCTATATGGCGGCGGATGGCGCGGAAGCAGTGGTCTTCAATTTTGACTCTTCCGGGACCCTCCAGACGCAGATTGAGGAGGGTGCGGTGTGCGATGTCTTCCTCTCTGCCGGTCAGGCGCAGATGGACGCGCTCTCCCATCAGGGGCTTCTGCTGAAGGATAGCCGGATGGACCTGCTGGAGAACAAGGTAGTGCTGGCGGTAGCGGAGGGGAACCCTGCGGGCCTTGAAAGCTTCGGGGACCTGAAAGCCGCCCTGGAACAGGGGACGGCGCTGCTGGCCATGGGAAACAGCGGCGTGCCGGTGGGGCAGTACACCCAGAAAATCCTGGAGTACTTGGGGCTGGACGAGGCGGCGCTGGTGGACTCTGGGCAGCTCAGCTACGGCGCCAGCGTCAAGGAGGTGGCCGCTCAGATTGCCGGGGGCGCTGTGGACTGCGGCTTCGTGTACGCCACCGACGCTGCGGCCGCCGGACTGACAGTGGCGGATACCGCCACAGAGGAGATGTGCGGGCGGATAATCTACCCCGCCGCCATCCTGGAGTCCAGCGTCCGCCGGGACCAGGCGATGGACTTCCTGCGGCTTCTGGTCTCTCAGGCCGGGCGGGAGATGCTGGAGGCATACGGCTTCACCCCTTGCGGCGTTATGCCGCTTACATGATGGACTGGTATCCTCTGTGGAACTCCCTGCGCATCGCCGGCATCTCAACTGCCGCTGTATTTTTTGCCGGCATCTGCGCTGCCTACTACGCCTCCAAGGCCCCCCGGCTGGTGAAAGGGGCGCTGGATACCCTGCTGACCCTGCCCCTGGTTCTGCCGCCCACGGTGGTGGGATATCTGCTGCTGTTGGTCCTGGGGCCCCGGAGGCCAGTGGGCGCGTGGCTCCAGACGGCTTTTGGCCTGCGGCTGACCATGACGTGGCAGTCCGCCGTGTTCGCGGCGGCGGCGGTGTCCTTTCCGCTGATGTACCGCACCGCCCGGGGGGCCTTTGCGTCCTTTGACGAAACCCTGGCCAGCGCGGGAAAGACATTGGGACTGAGTAATACCTATATCTTCTGGCGGGTCCGTATGCCTGTGTGCCGCCAGGGAATTCTGGCGGGGACGGTGCTCGCCTTCGCCAGGGCACTGGGGGAATACGGCGCTACGTCCATGGTGGCGGGGTACATTCCAGGCCGCACCGCCACCATTGCCGCCGCCGTCTACCAGGCATGGCGCACCGGGGACAACGCCGGAGCTTTCAAATGGGTGCTGGTGAACTTGGGCATTTCTGCGGCGGTGCTGCTGGCGGTGAATTTGCTGGAGGGAAGGCAGAAATGGCGCTGACTGTGCAAATCCGGAAAAGGGCGGGGAATTTTTGCCTGGAGGCGGACTTTACCGCCCAGGCGGGGGAGCCGCTGGCCCTTCTGGGGGCTTCCGGCTGTGGGAAGAGCATGACCTTGCAGTGCGCGGCCGGTATTCTGCGGCCAGACTGGGGCCAGGTGGCCCTGGACGGCCAGACGCTCTTTCACAGCGGCCGGGGTGTGAACTGCCCGCCCCAAAAGCGGCGGGTGGGGTACCTGTTTCAGAACTACGCCCTCTTCCCCCACATGACGGCGGCGGAGAACATCGCCGCTGGGGCCCGCCATCTGGACAAATCCCGGCGGCGGGAGCAGACGGCCCGGCTGGTGAAGCGGCTGGGGCTGGAGGGGCTGGAGAACCTGCGGCCCCTCCAGCTCTCCGGCGGGCAGCAGCAGCGGGTGGCCCTGGCGCGGATGCTGGCCTCGGAGCCCCGGGCCCTGCTGCTGGACGAACCCTTCTCCGCCCTGGACAGCTACTTGAAATGGCGGCTGGAGCAGGAGCTGCGGGAGATTTTGAACCAGTTTCCAGGGCCGGTGGTGTGGGTGAGCCACGACTGGGGGGAGGTCTGCCGGAACTGCGCCAAGGTGTGCGTGCTGGACGGCGGGAAATCCGCCCCGGCGGTGGGGGTCAGGGAGCTGCTGGCCAATCCCGTCACCGTCAGCGCGGCCCGGATCTCCGGCTGCAAAAATTTTGCCCCAGCGCGTCCCGGCGCTTCGCCCGGTACGGTGGAGGTCCCCGGGTGGGGCCTGACCCTCGCCGCTCCCTGGCGGGAGGGGGCGGACACCTTGGGCATCCGCTCTCAACACCTCCGGCCCTCGGGGCCGGGAGCGGTCAACGCCTTCTTCTGCCAGGTCCTGTGGACGGTGGAGGACGAACCGGCCCTGCTTGCGGCGCTTCGTCCCCAGGGGGCGGCGGCGGATGCGCCCCCGCTACAAATGGAGCTGGCCCGGGACGTCTGGGCGGCCCTGCCGGACCGGAAGGGGCTCTGGGTATCCGTGGACCCGGAAAATCTGCTGCTGTTGGAACAGACCCCGGCTTTTGGAGAAAAATTTCCGCAAATGAGGCGCGGCCATTGACATTTTTCTAAAATACGCTATAATCTAGAGTATCATATTACGTTAGGCGGTTTTTAGAATGACATATCAACTTATCTGTGATAGCTGCACCGACATGCCCGCGGAGACCCTACAGGACCCCCATGTGGTCAAAGTCCCCCTGAGCATCCAGGTGGGCCCGGAGACGGTCATTGACGACGAAAATTTCCGCCAGCTGGAGCTGCTGCAAAAAATGCGGGCTTGGCCCGACGCGCCGAAAACAGCCTGCCCCTCCCCCTCCGACTATATGGAGCATTTCCGGGAGGACAAGGATAACTATATTGTCACCCTCTCCGCCCGCCTTTCCGGCTCCTACAACGCCGCTATGCAGGCCCGGGCCATCTACCGGGAGGAGGGGGGACGGGCTAATGTCCACGTATTCAACTCCCGGTCCGCCGTGTCTGGACAGGCGCAGATTGCCCTGCTTATCCGGGAGCTGGCGGGCAGCGGCCTACCCTTTGACCAGGTTGTGGAGCGTGTAGAGGCGTATATCAGCCGGATGCAGACCCTCTTTGTGCTGGAGAACCTGGATAACCTGCGGAAAAACGGTCGCCTGACCCGGACCCAGTCCCTGGTCACCGGGGCGCTGCGGGTGAAGCTGCTGATGGGCGCAACCCGCGAGGGGGAAATCGAAAAGCTGGGCCAGGGCCTCTCCATCCGGCAGACTTTGGCGCGAATGGTGGCCCGTATGGCGGAGAATACCGACCACGTGGGGCGGCGGCTGATTGTGGCCCACTGCAACTGCCTGGAGCGGGCGGAGTACGTCCGGGAGCTGGTGCGGCAGCGGTGCCGGTTTGGCGAGGTGCTGGTTGTGCCCGTAGGGGGCGTGGCCACTGTTTACGCTAACGACGGCGGCATAGTGGCGGCATTTTAAAAAGAGAGAAGGGCGTCCCGTGAGGGACGCCCCTTTTGCGCTTCTGCAAAAGCTCTTGACAGGTGCGGCGGGAGCTGGTATTTTGATATGGCCCTCTATGGGCGGTTACAACAAGATTGTAAAAGGCGGGAAAAAGATATGGAAGAACTGTTAGAAAAGCTGCTGGAGGAGTGCCGCCCCAGCGCCGGAAAAGGCCGGGTGGCAAACTACATCCCGGAGTTGGCCAAGGGAAACCCGGAGGCCCTGGGCATCTATGTCATCGGCAGCGAAGGAAAGCACAGCTGGGCTGGGGACTGCCGCCAGAAATTTACTATCCAAAGTGTGGTCAAGCCCATTCTGCTGCTCCAGGCCCTGCTGGACAACGGCCCGGATCTGGTGCAGCACCGGGTGGGCGTGGAGGCCACCGGCAAACCCTTTGACGCCATCAACGCGGGTGAGCAGACTTTGGATAATGGACACATCAACCCCATGGTCAACATGGGGGCTATCGTCATGTGTACCCTCATCCGGGGGGACAGCTATGAGGAGCGGTTCCAGCGGCTGCTGGAGCTGACCCGGCAGCTGGCCGGGGACAAGGAAATCGGTGTTGACGAGGCGGTCTACCAGTCGGAGAAGAGCCACGGTAGCAAAAACCGGGCCCTGGCTTATCTGCTCAAATCCTACGGCCTGTTGGAGGACAGCGTGGAGGATGTGCTGGACTGCTATTTCCGGGCCTGCTCCATCCAGGTGGACTGCCGGGCTCTGGCCCACATCGGGGCGGTACTCTCCAACCGGGGGCGGCTGCCGGTATCTAACCAGCGGGTGTTTCCCGCGTCCCTGTCCCGGTATGTCAACGCCATTCTTATGACCTGCGGCATGTACGACGGCTCCGGCGAATTCGCGATCCGGGTGGGGGTACCGGCTAAGAGCGGCGTATCCGGCGGGATTATGGCCGTGGTGCCCACCCGTATGGGCGTTGGCATCTATGCTCCGGCCCTGGACCATAAGGGCAACAGCCTGGCGGGTATCCAGCTTTTGGAGCGGCTGAGCCGCGAGCTCTACCTGAGCATTTTCTGAGAGGCGGGGCTAGGGGGCTCTTCCTTCCTCGTCACCACCCGGGGCGGCTGGGCCACGACGGTGCAGTGATCGGGCACGTCCCGGCTGACCACCGCACCTGCGCCAATTTTTACATTACAGCCGATTTTTATGCCGCCCACCAGGACGGCCCCCGCGCCGATGAGGCAGTTGTCTCCGATCTGGGGGGCGCGGTGGTCCACCTCCCCGATGGTGACGTTTTGGTAAATCCGGCATCCCGCGCCGATCCGGGCGTAGCGGGAGATGAAGATGCCGTGAAGGCCGTGGGGCAGGGAAGGGATGCCGGCCAGGACCGCGCCCCTGCCGATATAGCCGCCCCGTTTGTGGGCCATGCGGTTAAGGAAAAAGGTGAGTATGAGGGGGAGGAGCTCTCCCCGGGCCCGCTCCCGCCACCGGAACAGCTGCCAGTAGAGGTACAGGTTGTTGCCCAGAGAGTAGTCCGTCACTCGTTCCCGTATGTTCATAGAGCGCGATGCCTCCGTTTTTCCGGACTCCCGCTGGGAGGCCGGATTTTTGATGGGAAGAGGGCCTGTCCCCATGGGACAGGCCCTCGGCTGGTTGGTCTTGTCCGGAATCAGGCGGCCTTGTCCGCAGCGGCCAGAATGGCGCGGCAGAGGGCGGCGCACAGCTCGGCGCGGGTCAGAGTGCCGTCGGGACGGAAGGTTCCGTCGGCGTAACCGGAGATAATGCCCAGCTCGGCCAGAGCGGCCACAGCGGCATCATCGGTGTCAGCAAAGGGAGAGGCATTCTCCGTGGACAGCTCCAGGTCCTCCGCCAGCACCTGGCAGAACTCCAGGCGGGTGATGGCGGCGTCGGGGTCCTTATCAGAGATGTCCAGGAACTCAGCCAACATGCTCCAGGTGGCGGCATACTGGGGCTGGAAGGCACCGTCCTCATAGCCGGTGACGTAGCCCTCGGAGGCCAGCGCCATAACGTACTCATAGAACCAGTTGGCCTCAGTCACGTCGGAGAAGGACACTTCCACCGTGCCGTTATCCTCATCGCCCTCGTCCGGCTGAATGGCCTCCAAACGGGCCTTTACGTCCAGAGCGGTCCACAGGGTGTCCACCAGCTCCTCCATGTAGGCGGGGGAGATGGGGCTGTCCATACCCAGGGTCTCGAAGCTCTCCTGGAAATTCAGGCTGTAGTCCAGGGCGGTGAACTCCAGGTACTTGTCCAGAGCGGTGAAGTAGTCCTCCTGAGCGTCCAGCCAGAAAGCCAGGGCGCCGGCGGCGGAGACGGCGTAGCTGATGTAGTAGCAGGGGCTGGTGAAGGTGTGGGGGATGGTGCACCAGCTGTACATTTCGGTGCGGGGGTCATCAGCGGCGACGATGCCGTACTCGCCAGCCAGCTGGCGGTACTTCTCGTTAATCTTCTGCACCGTCAGGTCGTCCGTGCTGTAGACGAACTGCTGAAGCTCGTCATGGATAGAACCCTGGTAGAGGATGCTGACCATATTGGACAGCTGATAGTCCAGAACGAACTGGGAGTTCTCGCCGAAAATCTCAGGGTAGTAGTAGCTGAAGAGCAGCTCCAGGCCCTGGGAGTGGACCTCGGCCAGGTCGATGCTCTTGCTGCCGTCGTTCCAGCCATTGGGCTGCCAATAAAAATTGTTGTAGTGGCCGAACTCGTGGACAGCGGTGGTGAAATCGTAGAGGTTGCCGTAGGGGGAGTTGAAGTAGAAGGGGGCGCCGTAGCCGTTGATCATGGTGGTATAGCCAACGGTGTTCTTGTAGTCGCCAAAGCCGCTGTCATAGAGGCCGTGGCCGCACATGTAGTCAAAGGACTCCTTCAGCTCACTGGACATCTGGCCGATGTAGGGCTCCATCATGTCCAGAGCGATGTCGCTGCTGTAGTCGGCGTAGAAAATCTCCTCGTCCAGTGCGTTGTTGAAGAGGGTGTTAAGAGCGCTGTACAAGGGATAGACATGCTTCTTCGCTGCCTGGTGGAACGCCTGGATCTCCTCTGGGGTGTAATCACGCTGGTAGATGGCTTCGTAGGCGTACTCGGTGTAGTTGTCGTAGCCATAGTACTGAGCGATTTCCTGGCGGACATCCACCATACGGAGGTAGAGCTCACCCAGCACCTCGTTCTGCTTCTTGACGTAGGCCAGGGAGATCTCGTCGTACTCCTCGTAGGAGATCTCACCCTGGAGGTAGGCAGAGTAGGCGGAGTTCTCGGTCCACTCCTTACCGTCAACCTCTACAGTAATGGAGGCGGCCAGCGTTTTGTACTCGTTGGTCAGAGCGGTCTCTCTGTCGGAGAGCTCCTTCTCCTCCTCAGGCATACCGCCGTAGGACAGGTAGAAGGCTACATCCGCCTCGGACAGCTGCGCCTCCAGGAAAGCGGCGCAGGGGGACTCCAGAATGGCCTTGATGAGCAGGGCCAGACCGTCCCACATGTCATAGTAGAGGCCCCAGGTATAGGCGTGCTCCTCCATGGCCTCCTCGTCGTAGACGTTCTGATCGGTGCGGATGCTGATGAGGGTGTACATGGTGAGGACGTTCATGTACTCATCGGTGATGCCGTTGAAGCGCTCCTCCACCTCAGCGGCGTTGGCCTCGTCGGCGGCCAGCTCCGCTATGGCGTCCATTTCCGCCTGGATGGCGTCGCCGTCGATGTGTTCATACTCCATATCGGCGAAGTTCACATCGGCGTGCTCCTGATCTGTAAAGAAGTCCGTCTCGCGGACGTCGTCCGCCGCCAGGGCGGCGGGGCACAGGCTCAGCAGCAGGGAAAGGGTCAGCAGCAGGGACAATAGTTTCTTTCTCATTCTCGGTTCTCATCCTTTCTCGACCTGCACGGTCATATTAGGGAATATTCCCCGTTTGCGCGAAAGGCGCGGGAAAGATCCGGGCGGCCCGGCGGCCCGCGTCCCTGTTCCCCGGCGGGGAAAAGGTCCTGGGGCGCCTGGCCCATGCCCGCTGGCGTCCTTGCCGGAATCCAGAAGCGCAATCCGCACTTTGATTATACCTGATGCGGAAAAATTTTGCAAGAGCCTTATTGGTGAATCCATCCAGAAATCTGTTGAAATTTCGCCCCGCTTTTTGATATAATATCCCCACATTGCGGGAAGCTATTTAGGAGGACAAGCGATATGCTGCGCATTTTGATGGGCCGGGCCAACACCGGCAAATCCGCCCGGGTGCTGGAGGAGATCCGGAAAAACCGTTCTGGGGCGCTGCTGCTGGCTCCGGAGCACGCCAGCCACCAGGCGGAGCTGGATCTGTGCCGGGTCTGCGGCAGCTCCGCCAGCCGGTACGCCGAGGTGCTCAGTCCACGGCTGCTGGCGGGCCGGGTGCTCAGCCTCACCGGCGGCCTGGCGGACGTTGCCCTGGACGCCGGCGGCAAGCTGCTTTTGATGCAGATGGCCCTGCAGGAGGTGGTCTCCCAACTGACCGTGTACGCCAAGCCCTCCCGGAAGGCGCCGTTTCTGGCGGAGCTGGTGGCGCTGTGCGATGAGCTCACCGCCTGCCAGGTGCTGCCGGAGACGCTGGGCGAAGCGGCCCCCGCCCTGGAGGGCCTCAGCCGGGAGAAGGTGCGGGACCTCTCCCTCATCTACGCCGCCTATATGGGGCGGCTGCGCCGGGACGGGGCGGACCGCCGGGACTTGATGGACCGCATGCTGGAGCGGCTGGAGGAATCTGGCTACGCCCGGGACCGGGACGTGTATCTGGACGGCTTCACCTACTTTACCGCCCAGGAAATGCGCATGACCGCCATTTTCCTGCGCACGGCGAGATCTGTGACTGTCACCCTGCTGGGGGACGGCAGCGGCCTGGAGATCTTTGACCAGAGCGTCCGCACCCGGGACAAGTTGGTCCGGCTGGCGGAGGAGTGCGGGGCGGCCTGCGAAGTGGAGGTGCTGCCCCAGCGGGAGCCGAAAAATGCCCTGGAGCATATCGCCGCCCGGTTTTTCGGTCCGCCGGGGCGCTGGGAGGGGGACTGCTCCGGCGCGGTTCTCTGCCGGGCGGAGAGCGTTTTCCGCGAGGTGGAGTACATAGCGGGGGAAATCCTGGCCCTGGTCCGGTCCGGGAAGTACCGGTTCCGGGATATCGCCGTGGCGGCCCGGAACCTGGACGAATACGCCGCCACGATAGAAAACGTCTTTGAGCGCTACGGCGTGCCGGTGTACCTCAGCCGCCGCAGCGACGTGCTGGAAAAGCCGGTTCTGAGCCTGCTGGCTGGGGCTTTGGACGCTGTCTCCGGCGGCTACGAATACGAGGATATGTTCCGCTGGCTGAAAACGGGGCTGGCGGGCCTCACCGGCGGCGAGTGCGACCTTCTGGAGAACTACGCCATCCAGTGGGACATCCACGGGGCCATGTGGATTCGGGACCAGGACTGGACCGCCAATCCCGACGGCTGGCGGGAGGGGTTCTCCCCCGCCCAGGAGGAGGCCCTGGCGGAAATCAACGCCCTGCGCCGCCGGGTGGGCGGGCCGCTGGGGCGTCTGGCGGCGGGACTGCGGCAGCGGCCCGGGGCCAGGGGGAAGCTA